>CACKFP010000001.1 GCA_902599485.1 uncultured Pelagibacteraceae bacterium
ATTTTTGAATGGTTTAATTCATATCGGGGATAACAAAACTCCTGCTGGACGATACAACGAAAAACCCTCTACAGGTTTAAGTGAGCAGTTAAAAAAATATAGTTTTAAAATAGGAAGATTGAAAACCGGAACACCTCCAAGGCTTGATGCTCATACAATAAATTTTAAAAACTTAGAAGAGCAACATGCAGATGATGATCCATATTTTTTTTCATTCTTAACTAAAAAAAATCTCAACAAACAAATTTCATGTCGAATAACATATACCAACGAAGCGGTTCATAAAATAATTTCTAAAAATCTAAAAAGAAGTGCAATGTATTCAGGAAGTATAAACGGCGTAGGCCCTCGATATTGTCCATCAATTGAGGATAAGATAAAAAAATTCGCAGATAAGCAAAGACATCAAATTTTTTTAGAGCCGGAGGGATTGAATGATAACATAATATATCCAAATGGAATTTCTACATCTTTACCAGAAGATATTCAGCAAGAAATATGTAGTAAAATCAATGGTTTAGAAAGTGTAAAAATATTAAGACCTGGATATGCAATCGAGTATGATTTTGTAGATCCTAGGGAGCTTTTTATAACATTAGAAACAAAAAAAATAAAAAATTTATTCCTTGCAGGACAAATTAATGGAACAACCGGTTATGAGGAAGCAGCGGCTCAAGGTTTGATTGCAGGAGCAAATGCAGCTCTTGCCGTAAGAGGAAAAGAGCCTTTTATTTTAGATAGGTCTGAAGCATATATAGGCGTTATGATAGATGATCTCATAACTAAAGGCGTTGCAGAACCATATAGAATGTTCACATACAGACTTTCTTTGAGGTCAGATAATGCAGATATTAGATTAACAGAAAAAGGGATAAATATCGGCCTGGTTTTAAATGAAAGAATGGAGAAGTTTCGGGATAAAAGCGATAAATTACGTAAAATTAAGTCTAAAATGAAACAATTAATGATTACACCTTCAAAAATTGCAAAATTCGGGGTAAATATTGCAAAAGATGGTATTACCAGGACAGCTTATCAAGTGCTAGGTCAAAAATCTGTAAATATGAGAAAAATTAGAGAAATATGGCCAGAAATTAAACATGTTTCACGTGAAATTGATGAACAATTAGAAATTAGTTCACATTATAAAGGTTATTTAAAAAAACAAAAGGCTGATATACTAGCTTTTAAAAGAGATGAAAACTTAATTATACCAGAAAACATCAATTATGATAGCTTTTCAGGACTTTCAAATGAGGTTAAGTCTAAATTCAAGAAAATTAAACCTAAAACGATGGGTCAGGCCTTAAGAATCGATGGTATTACGCCAGCTGCTGTATATATTTTGTTGTCTCATCTTAAAAGAAAGTCTATTAAGCATATAGCTTGATTGATTCGAATATTTTAAAAATTGACAAATTATCATTCTTAAATGTTTCACGTGAAACATTGAGAGAGCTAAATGATTATTCAAAAGAAATAATTCAAAGAAATAGTACTATAAATTTAATTAGTAAAAGCACTGAAAAATCAATAAATACAAGGCATATTTTAGATTGTGCGCAAACTATTGATTTTATTAATGAAAATGACATAAAAGTTTGTACTGACCTTGGATCTGGAGCTGGTTTACCTGGTATAGTTTTAGGTATTTTGATGAAATCACAAAAACCAATATTTAAACTAATTTTTTATGAAAAGAGCTACCACAAAAGCATGTTCTTAAAACAAATGACTAAAAAATTTAATTTAAGTTCTGAAATTCATCATAAAAATGTTTTTAACGAAAAAAATTTAAAAACTGATGTAATTATTTCCAGGGCATTTAAACCTTTGCCCATAATATTTCAAATAGCAAAAACAAATTTTAAAAACTTTAAGTACATTATTGTTTTTTTAGGTAAGACCGGAAAAAAAATTTTAAATGATGCTCATAAATTTTGGAAGTTTGACTATGAAGAAAAAAAAAGTTCAACAAGTGATGACTCCTTTATTGTTAAAATTTCAAACCTCAAAGAAAAAAATGTATAAAAAAATAATTTCAGTCATTAATCAAAAAGGTGGAGTTGGAAAGACAACTACTGTAATCAATTTGGCAGCAGGATTATCCATGAAGGGAAAAAAAGTTCTTGTGATAGACCTTGATCCCCAAGGTAATGCAACGACTGGTCTTGGATTGTCTAACAACACTGCTTCAGAAGCCACTATCTATAATGTATTAATTGGAAAAAAGAAAATTTATGATGTAATCCAATCAACAAGTTTTGAAAATCTCAATTTAATAACTTCAAACGTAGACTTGTCAGGTCTTGAGGTAGAAACTGCTGAAGATAATCGAAGAGCATTTAAACTGAAAGACGAATTAAGCCTAATTTTAAATGATTCTAGAGCACATTACGATTACATCCTAATAGACTGCCCTCCTTCACTTAGTCTTCTGACAATTATGGCATTAGTGGCGTCAGACGCTTTAATTGTCCCCTTGCAGACTGAATTTTTTGCATTAGAAGGTCTTACCCAACTTATGAAGACGATTGAGAGGATTAAATCTAATTTAAATCCACACTTAGAAATTAGAGGAATCTTGTTAACCATGTTTGACAAAAGAAATAAGTTATCGGGACAGGTTGAAATAGAAGCAAGAAACTATTTTAAAGAAAAAGTTTACTCAACATCAGTTCCAAGAAATGTAAGATTATCCGAAGCACCATCTCATGGCATACCAGTGCTTCTATATGACAAGATTTGTCCAGGTAGTAAAGCATATTTCAAATTTACAGAAGAATTTTTAGAGCAAGATAAACAGGTGGAAAGCGCTGCATGATAAATCCTTTTAAAAGTAAGAAAGGACTGGGTAGAGGTTTGTCATCACTAATTGGTGATAGTGATATAAAAACTTCAAGTAATAAAATTAGTATCAGTTCAATAGTTCCAAATAAAAATCAACCTAGGAAAAATTTTGAAAAAGAATCTCTTTATGAACTGAGAAATTCGATAAAGGAAAAGGGAATAATTCAACCTTTAATAGTTCGAAAATCTGATGATCAGGATAACAAATTTGAACTGATTGCTGGTGAAAGAAGATGGCAAGCTGCTCAATTAGCAGGACTGCATGAGGTTCCAGTTGTAACAATTGAGGCAGATAATTTAAAATCATTAGAACTTGCAATAATAGAAAATGTTCAAAGAAAAGATCTTAATGCTATAGAAGAAGCTGAAAGTTATAGAAATTTAATTGATAATTTCGGTTATGACCAAGAGCAAGTATCACAATTTATAGGAAAAAGCAGATCTCATATTTCAAATTCCTTGAGATTATTAAGTTTGCCAGAAAAATTGATTGATATGATTAGATTTGGGAAAATTTCGCAGGGCCATGCAAAAATTCTGATTGGTCTTGAAAATGCGATATTTTTAGCAGAAAAAATAATTAAAAAAAAATTATCAGTCAGACAGAGTGAAAGTTTGGTAAGACTTTTAAAAAAGGGACCAGAGATGAAAAAAATTTCAAAGGATCCAAATGTTACTGCAACAGAAAATGAACTTATGGAAAAAATAGGTATGCGAGTTTTCTTGAATACAAAAAAAAATAATTCAGGAACTCTTATTTTTGAATATAAGGGAAGCGATCAATTAGATAGACTTATATCTGTTATTAAAGATAATTATTAATAATTTAGTATGAAATTAGATACAATATTTAATGAGTTTTTAGAATTTCTCTTAACCAGAGTTTCAATTTCGTTTACTTGATAAATTTTTCTTTTTAATTCCTTAAAATCCCAGTTATTAACTTGTTTTTTTACTTTTTCTTTATCTTTCCAAAAAACCGGTGGCCGAACATTTGTAATTACTTCATCAATATTTCTAACCTCATTATTTTTCTCTATAATTCCTAGTAATCTTTTCGACTTAATCAGAATCATTCTCAAAATTAAAATACAATCTTCATCGGAATAATTATTTTCGTTGAGGATTTTCGTTACGTGTTTTGTGTTTTTAATTAAATATTGATCAACTAATTCATTAACATCAATATTTTCTGACAAATTTGTTAGTTTTTTTACTATTTCATGTTGTAAATTTTTATCTGAAATAGAATAATTATAAATTTTTTCTAACTCTTTATTAAGAGAATCTCTACTTCCATTTGCTCTCTCAATTATTAAATTTATGCTTTCTCTTGATAATTTAATTTCATTTTTTTTAATAAAATTATTTATTATTGGTAATAAACTTTTTAGATCGTCTTCATAAAAAGGAACAATAGCTGTTTTGTTATTTTTTTCAAAAAAATTTCTTAATTTAGACTTTTTTTCTAGTGCACCAGATTTATAAATAATCTTTATATCGCTAATGTTTTTGTCTAAAATTTCTTCAGTAATTTTTACTGATTTATCTGTTGCTTTGGATATAATTAAAATTTTCTTCTCGCAGAACAGTGATTTATTTAGAATTTCTTCTATAATAATTTGATTATCATTTAAAACTTCATTTTCATCATATTTTATAATTTCACCTTTAAAATTTTTAATGAAATATTCTTGAATAATTTCATTTTGAAAACCCTCATTTTTTCCATAAAAAAGGTAAAAATTATAATTATCAAAGTTCAATTTTTTTAATTGAAAATTCTTAAATATCATTTTGTTAAAGTTGCTACTGAAATTAAAATATCTTCTGCAAATTTTTTTGAGAGGTTCTCAACTATATTCTCTTCATATTTTAACAATTCAAATTTATCGTCAATATTATTAAATGTTGCTTGTTTCAAAATTTCATTTTGAAAAATAATACTATCATCTTTTTTAAGTTTATAATTTAAACTAATATTAATTTTGTAGATTTTTGGATCTCCCTTTTTGGTAGATGCTATAATATCTTTGTTAAGTTTGGATGAAAAAATTATTTGATAATTATTGACACTTTCTACTTTTGTATTCTCATTGAAGGTTTGTTTAATAACTTTATTGATTTCTTTTTCTCCTTCCGACTCCACTTCTGTAAAATAGAAGTTATAATTTTTTTTTAGTAAGACCGGTTCATAAGCACAGCCAGTTAACATAAATAAAGCAAAAAATAATTTTATCAGTCTACTCATTTACTAGAATATTAATTAAACGATTTTGTACAAAAATTACTTTGTTTATTTCCATATTATTTAAATATTTATCAACACTTTTGTCATCTTTTGCTAATTTCAAAATCTCATTCTTCGAAATGTCTTTTTTCACATTTAAAATAGCTCTTTTTTTACCATTAATCTGAATTACAAATTTTACTTCTTCTGTGTCCAAAATAGATTTATCAAATTCTGGCCATCTAAATTCTTCATTTATAGTAATGTGACTAAGACATTCACTGCTAAAATGAGGTATCACAGGTGAAAAACAAACTAGAATCTTCTTATAATTTTCTTCTAAGTTTTTTAAATTTCTTTTTTCTTTTATAAAATTTATAAGATAATTGTATGTCTCGTACATATTTGCAATAATCACATTATAATTAAATTTTTCAAGATTATTAGTAATTTTTGCTATTAAGTTATTTGTATATTTTTCTAGTTCTTCATCTAAATAATCTTTTCCTTCATTTAGTATTTTACTCTTAATTTCGTTATGCATATTCCAAAGTTTTTGAATAAATTTATAAGACGAAACCATTCCTTGTTCAGACCATTGTACGTCCTTTTCTGGCGGGCTGTCAGATAAAATAAATAATCGGACTGAGTCTGCTCCATAATTATTAATAATATATTCTGGATCAACAACATTTTTTTTCGATTTAGACATTGACTCTGAAGGTCCAACTTTTACTGTTTTTTTTTTGTTATTTTTTAAAACTATTTTATTATTAATTTTTTCGACTTCATCTGGACTTAGCCAATTATTATTTTCGTCTTTATAAGTCTCGTGACATACCATACCTTGAGTAAATAAACTTTCAAAAGGTTCCTTAATTTTAAAATCTTTATTTTCATAATTTATTGCTCTCATAAAAAATCTTGAATATAATAAATGAAGAATTGCATGTTCAACTCCACCAATATATTGATCAACAGGCATCCAATAATCAATTTCTTCTTTATTAAACCCATAACTTTCTTCATTAGGTGAGCAAAATCTTAGATAATACCAAGAAGAACATACAAACGTATCCAAAGTATCTGTTTCTCTGGTGTACTTTTTTCCATCTATAGTTATTTCTTTCCAATTTTTTTCATTATCAAGTGGATTACCCTTTGCTGATAAGTCAATTTTTTCAGGAAGTTTCACAGGCAACATTTCTCTTGGCAATGGCTTAGCATCACCATTTTCGTCGTAAATTATTGGTATAGGACATCCCCAATATCTCTGACGAGATACACCCCAGTCTTTTAATCTATAATTTATCTTTTTTTTACCTAAATTTTTTTTTTCTAAAATATCAATCGTTTTTATAACTGAGTCATTAGGAGCTTCGAAACCATTTAAAAAATCTGAATTTATAATTATACCTGGTCCAGGATATGCTTCTTCGGATACCTCGAAATCATCATTTTCTTCATATGGTTTGACTACAGTTTTGATCTCTAAATTGTATTTTTTTGCAAAGTCATAATCTCTTTGGTCATGCCCTGGACATCCAAAAACAGCTCCAAAACCGTAATCCATTAAGACAAAATTAGCAAAATAAACTGGGACTTTTTCCTCTGGGCACAATGGATTTTTTGCAAATAAGTTTGTTTTAAACCCAATTTTTTCACCAACTGCTATTGCTTCTTCGGTAGTTCCAGTTTTAGAGCACTCTTCTTTAAAATTGAGAAATTCTTCATTATTATTATAAAATTCTGAAACTTCGTGATCTACAGATAAAGCAAGGAAAGAAAAACCAAAAAGAGTATCGGGTCTTGTTGTAAAACATTTGATATTTTTTACTGGCAAATTACCCTCAATTTCAAAGTTAATTTCGCATCCAAATGACTTTCCAATCCAGTTTTTCTGCATAGTTTTTACTTTATTGGGCCAAGTATCAAGTTTCTCTAAACCATCTAATAAATCTTGAGAAAATTTTGAAATGTTAAAAAACCACTGACTAAGTTTTTTTCTTTCAACTACCGCACCTGATCTCCAACCTTTACCATCTATGACTTGCTCATTTGCTAAGACTGTTTCATCGACCGGATCCCAATTTACATAATTCTCTTTTCTATAGACTAAGCCTTTTGCTAATAGTTCTAAGAAGAAATTCTGCTGATGTTTATAGTAGTCTTCATTACAGGTAGAAATTTCTCTCTCCCAGTCTATAGATAAACCCAACCTTTTAAGTTGGTTTTTCATTGTACTTATATTTTTATTTGTCCAATCTTTGGGATCTAAATTATTTTCTCTAGCTGCATTTTCTGCTGGCATCCCAAATGCATCCCAGCCCATAGGATGCAAAACGTTAAAACCTTTTAGCTTTTTATATCTAGATAAGACATCGCCTATTGTGTAATTCCTGACATGTCCCATATGTATCTTGCCAGATGGATAAGGAAACATTTCTAGACAATAAAATTTTTCTTTAGAATTATCTATTTTAGTCTGGAAGACTTTATTTTTTTCCCAAATCTTTTGCCATTTGTCCTCAGACTCTTTGAAATTATATCTTTCCACGTTTCTAAATTTAGTGATTATCTTTCAAAGTACGAAAGTTTATTTTGTCTATTTCTTTTTTTTAGACTCATTTTCTTTTTCATAAACAGCGGCTTTACTTAAAATTTTTTTTGTTAAATCTTCTGATAATACTCCAGACCTATCAGTAATCTTACAAGTTTGTTGAACTGAACAGTTTTTATAGAAAACTTTAACTACTAACGCATCAGATCTTACTTCATTACTTAAAAATCTTATAGAAATTTTTACTGACTCATTATTTACATCACTATCACTGTACCAGTCAGTAACTATAACTCCGCCACTATAATTTGCTAGAGCTAGGGGCATAAAATCTAAAGTATCTAATGATGCCCTCCACAATTCATTTGAACTAGCAAAATCAAATTCACCTATATTATTTTTTTTTTGACTTCCCATAATCGTAAATCCTCTGCCTTCCTCAATATTTTTTTGTACTCTATCCTTAACATTTGGAGGTCTTTTCCTAGCATCACCAGCATTTTTGCATGAACTCAAAAAGAATATGCATATTAATGCTATTAGAACTGGAACTCTTAAAATTTTCGTCATAACGTAAATAAATATAAATATTTAGATAAACTTTAAAATAGGAAAGATTTATATCTAAAATTTAAAAATACCTATGTTTTTATACACTTTTTGTGATGTAAATTTGCAACACTATTGCATTAATTAGCTTTAAAATCTTATATTTATCTTTGTTTTTAATCATTTTTGATAAAACAACCATGTTTAATATTAAACATAAAACAAGGAGTACTTAATATGAACAAATATACAAAAATAGGACTAACAGCATTAGCTGGTTCTTTAGTTGCTGGATCTGTTTCAGCTGCTGAGATGTCTGCTTCTGGTAGTGCTACACTAACTTATACTGGTGGTGATGAAAAAGCTACTCACGGTAATGGTTGGGTAATGGGTGACTCAGTTACTTTCTCTGCTTCAGGGGATGTAAATGATTTCACAGTAACATACTCTGTTGAGTTAGACAGAGGAATTGGTGTTGATGATAACTCATTAACATTTGATTTTGGTGATGCTGGTACATTGAGTTTTGCTGGTCATGGTGGATCAACATTCATGAGCGGTAACGATGACGTAATGCCAACAGCTTCTGAAGAGCCATGGGATGTTATTACAGGTGGTGACACTGGTGTAATTAACGGTTTCAGTGGTGATCAAACTTGGAAGTATGTATATGCACATGAGTCAGGTCTTAACTTGACTTTATCATACATCAACGCTGCAGATGCAATAACTGATACTTCTTATTCAGACTATGGTGTAACTTACACAGGTATGGAAGGTTTAACAGTTGGATTTGGTCAAGGTGATGTTGAGCAAACTACAGGAACTAAGTCAGATGAAAGCACATTATTTGCTAAATATGCAATTGGTGGAGCTACAGTTGGTATCCAAAAATCAGAGCAAGACAACGAAACTTCTTCTGATGTAGAGTCAACAGGTATTGGTATATCTTACGCAGTTAACGATGATTTAACTATATCTTATGGTTCAAACACTAGAGAAAAAGTAGGATCTGATGACCAAGATGCTTTAGCTATTGGTGCTTCATACACTGTTGGATCAATGGGTATTGCAGTTTCAATGCATTCAATTGACAACGTAAATAACACTTCAGCAGACGATAGAGAAGGTTATCAAATGGTGTTAACTTTTGCATTCTAATTTGCAAAAATAGACTATTTAAAAGGGCCCCATTTTTTGGGGCCTTTTTTTTTACGTAAAATAAGATATTCCACTTATCCCAAAACAATTTAATAGTTTAATTTTTTTTTTGTTTAATTTGGAAATACCACCAAGAGCAACAATTCTTTTATTTGTTAATTTAGATAGCAACCTAAATCTATATAATCCTAAATAATTTTTATTTTTCTTAAAAATTGAAGAAATAAAAATAAATTTTGCTTTTTGAGCTTCCTTTTGTCTTATTTCTCTTATGTTATGAGCTGATCCCATAATTATAAATGATGATTTAGTTTTGTAAGCCAAATGCCTCAAACTTTGATTAAATGCTGGTATATAACTGCCATCTAACCCTAGTTTTATAGCCAACTTAAAATTATTTGATAAAAAAAATTTTAAACCCCTTTTTTTACAGTATTTCTTTGCTCGAATAATTTCATAAATACTTATTTTTTTGTTGTAATTCCTGAAAATTACACCTGTATTAATATTCAATTTATCAATATTATTTTTCTTAAAACTATTTATAAAATAAAAGTTATTTGGAAAAGAATTATGCATGTTACTTTAAAAAATTTACTCAAAATTAACGAAAATGTTAATACAAATCTACAAAATGAGTCAAAAATATCTGTAGCTCCTAAAATAATTGCTGTTTCAAAAACATTTAAAATTGATCATATAATACCATTAATTAATCATGGTCATCAGGACTATGGAGAAAATAAAGTTCAAGAAGCAATAGAAAAATGGACTAAAATAAAAAAAGAAAATAAAAATATTAAATTACATCTGATAGGTGGTTTACAAACTAATAAAGTTAAAAATGCAGTTCAATTGTTTGACTATATCCACTCATTAGATAGTAAAAAACTTGCAGACAAAATTTGTTATCAGCAAAAAGAGCAAAATATTGAAAGAAAAATTTTTATCCAGGTCAATTTAGGTAAGGAAAAACAAAAATCTGGCATTCCTGAAGAAGAATTATTTGATTTTTATAAATACTGTAAAAATATAAATTTAAATATCATAGGTTTAATGTGCATACCTCCTTTGAATCAAGATAGCAAAAAGTACTTTTTGAGGATGCAAGAATTAAACAAAGAAATAGGATTAAAAGAATTAAGCATGGGAATGTCTGCTGACTACTTAAATGCAATAAAATATGGTTCAACTTTCATTAGAATAGGTTCTGATATATTTGGTCAAAGGTATTAAAGAATTTTTATTTTTGTTTTCTTATTAATTAGTTTAATTAATATCAAAAAATCTTTTTCAGATATGCCTATACACCCTGCAGTGGGTATATAATTTTTTGTTAGGTGAATAAAAATTGCACTTCCGTTGCCAATTTTTATTTTATTCCAGTTGTATTTTATTGGCAATAAATAATCATATTTATAATCATTCCTAAAAAGTTTTTCATACCCAAATTTCGTTTTTACATTAACAAGCTTATTATATATTTTTCCTGATTTTACATCATTACACCAACCCATATTTTTTTTAATTTTTAGCGATTTTAACTTAGTGACAGGTTTATTTTTTTTATCAGATCTATAATAAATATATTCTAGAGAAAATATTCCTACTGGTGTCTTTTTATCTCCTTCAATTTTATTTTTAGTAAAACCATTTTTCCCTACACAACATCTAAACTCAAAATCATCATAGATAAGAGTATCTTTATTTTTTACTATAATTGTCATATTGTATGTTTATGTTAGATCAGCAAACATTAATAATACACAAGTTCGATGTATTATTTAACATTTTAATAGAGCTTAAAAGTAGTCTTAATTTTAAATTAAAGTTAGTTAATACTAACAATATTGAAGAAATACAAATCAACAAAAACTGTTTAATTATTTCTGGAGAAAAAAACCCAAAATTAAATAACCAAATCAGTATAGAAAATTATCCAATAGACATAATAAAGTTATTAGAGATAATAAATATTAATTTTTTAAAGCACAAATTTAATCAACAAAATAACATCAAAATAGGAAAATATATTGTAAATTTAAACTCTAGAGTGATGAATAAAAATTCTGAGAAATTATCACTTACTGAGAAAGAGGCTAAGATTATTGTCTTTTTAAATAAATCGAAAAATCCAGTACCTATAATAAATTTACAAAAAGAAGTATGGGATCATAAGTCTAAACTAGAAACGCACACAGTTGAAACTCATATATATAGGTTAAGAAAAAAAATTGAAAAAAAATTTAGAGATAAATTGTTTATTAAAAGTCTTAAGGACGGTTACAAATTAAATGCGTAAAAAAAAAAATCTGCATGCTAAAGAGCTTTTCACTAGAAAGTACAAAACTCGAATTGTTAAAGCTAAAAAAGGCAAAGGTAGTTATAGTAGAAGAAATATTAAAGCCTAGCACCAATTTGTTGAATAATTTTAGATGACATTTCTCTTCCTTTATTTAAACAATTAATATGACTATATTTGTTTAAATATCCGTGTAAAAAACCAGCAGCAAATAAATCTCCAGCGCCCGTAAGGTCTTTTATATCAAGATTCTTTTCAACTCCATTTTCAATCACATCATCACCATTTATTAATATAGCTCCTTTGTCTCCTCTTGTTATAATTAACTGTTTTCTCAAATTTTTTCCAAACTCAATGACTTCCTCAAAATTTTTGGCATCAATTAACGACATTACTTCTTGCTCATTTGCAAAAGTAATATCTAACTTATTTTTAACTAAATCTAAGAAATGAGACTTATGTCTATCAACACAAAATTGATCTGATAAAGACATGGCAACTTTTTTTGCATTATTAATAGCTTTTTCAAAAGCTTTTTTAGGCTCACCTTCGTCCCACAAATAGCCTTCTAAAAATATCATTTCAGCCTCTTTTATGATGTTTGCATCTACATCGTTTTCATTAATTTTTCCTGCTGTACCTAAAAATGTACACATCGTTCTTTCTGAGTCAGGTGTCACCAATATTAAACATGTTCCTGTCGGCAATTCTTCTTTCTTTTTTAAGTAAAAATATTTAACATTTTCAGATTTTAACCCATTTTCATATTTGCCACCTAAATCGTCGTCACTTACTTTGCCTATAAAACCTACATCATTTCCTAGTTGGGAAAGTCCTACGATAGAATTAGCAACTGACCCTCCTGATATAGTTTTTTCAATTTTAAGGTCAGCCATCATAGAATGAAATTCTTTATCATCAAAAATAAGCTTCATCGTACCCTTTGTTAATTTATTTTTTTCAATAAATTTTTCGTCAACTTTGCAAATTACATCTACTATTGCATTTCCTATTCCTAAAATTTTCATATTAAGCTTTCTTTGTTTTAATTGGTCTTTTTCTTTTAGGATAACAACTAGTGCAAATTTTACAAGAAATACCGTAACACTCTCTCGCTTTACAATATTCTCTCCCATAATAAATTATTTGAAGATGCAATTTGTTCCAATGCCTTTTTGGAAATAAACGCTTTAAATCTTCTTCTGTTTGAAGAACATTTTTTCCATTAGTTAAACCCCATCTTTGAGCAAGTCTATGTATGTGAGTATCTATTGGAAACGCAGGATACCCAAAACCTTGAGACATAACTACACTTGCTGTTTTGTGTCCTACTCCAGGTAGTTCCTCTAACTCCTCAAAAGTTTTTGGAACTCTACCATTATATTTTTCCACTAATGTCTTTGAAAGATTATAAACGCTCTTCGCTTTAATTCTAAAAATACCTATACTTCTAATCAGTTTTTCAATTTTTTTTCTCCCAAGCTTAACAAAATGCTCAGGTTTATTGTATTTAGGGTAAATATTTTTTGTAACATTATTAACATTCACATCTGTACATTGAGCTGACAGTAGTACTGATATTAAAAGTGTAAATATATTTCTATGCTTTAATGGTATAGGTGTCGTTGGATAAGTTTTATTAAGAATCTTTAAAACTATTTTGGCTCTCTGTACTTCATTCATTATTTAAAATTCAGAAGATTTCTCATTGAATAAAGTCCTGGTTTTTTATTCATTAGCCATTTAGCAGCGGTTATTGCTCCTTCAGAATATAAAGCTCTATCGAACGCTTCGTGGTTTAGTTTTATAATTTCTTTTCCGCTTGAAAAAGTAACTTCGTGTTCACCTATAATTTCCCCTTTTCTAATTGAATTGAAATTAATTTTTTTTCCGTAAGGAAATTTTTTCTTATTTAAGTATTTTTTTCCCATCATTTCATAAAAGTCTTTATTTTTTCCATCAGCAATTCCCTTTCCAAGCATTAAAGCTGTTCCAGAAGGATGATCTTTCTTGTGTTTGTGATGAACTTCAAAAACTTTACTTAAATAATTACTTCCCAGTGATGCAGATGTAATCTCAGTAAGATACATTAGTAAATTTATTCCAAGGCTCATATTACCTGCTTTTAAAATTGGAATTTTTTTCGAGAACTTTTTTATTAATTTTTCCTCTTTTTTTGTAAAACCTGTAGTACCAATAACTACCTTTTTTTTTAGTTTTACAGCTATTCTTAAAACTTCAAATGTGCATTTTGGTATTGTGAAATCTATTATTACATTCGCTTTACTAAGAGCTTTTTCAGTATTTAATTCAGGTTTAATTCCATTAATTTTTTTATTAATTGCTCTGTTTTCTGTAAGAGCAACCAATTTGGTAGACTTGTCTTTATTAGCAGATTTAATGAGCTGTTGGCCCATTCTCCCCATACATCCTGTTATGGCTATATTAATTTTACCCATTATAAGGATCTAGATTAGCACTATTGGCTAGTTTTTCCAAAAACTTTTGGCTTTTTGAAAGAATTTTTTAATACTTGGGTTAGATTTTTCATTTTCAATTTCTCTAAATTTTTCTAATAATTCTTTCTGTTCTTTATTTAGTGATATTGGAACTTCAGTATTTACTTGCACGTAAAGGTCTCCAAAATCACTTCCTCTCATGTAAGGCATTCCTTTTCCTCTTAATCTAAATTGTTTTCCACTTTGTGTTCCAGCTGGAATTTTAATTTTAGCTTTTCCACCGTCAATTGTTGGAATTTCAATAGATGTTCCAAGAGCAGCATCTGCAATTGAAACTGGACATTCAAAAAATAAGTTTTCGTCGGATCTTTTAAATAAGTCATGAGAATGAACATTTATGAACAAGTATAAATCACCACTACTACTGCCTCTTGATCCAGCCTCTCCTTTTCCTGAAAGTCTAATTCTAGTACCATCATCTACACCTTTTGGAATAGTTACTGATAATCTTTTTGAAGCCTGTTTTTTACCTTGTCCATTGCAACTAGAACAAGGATGAGTAATTTCCTCTCCTGCACCAGCACATTGAGGACATGTTTGTTGTACTGTAAAAAAACCTTGGCTTGATCTTACTTGGCCATGACCACCACACATCGAGCATGCACCAGCTTGATGACCAGGTTTAGAGCCTGTTCCACTACAAGTATTACATTTTTCAGATGTAGAGAATTTTATATCTTGTTTCTTTCCAGAGAAGGCCTCCTCTAAGGATATAGACAAATCATATCTCAGATCCGATCCTCTATTATTTGACCTTCTTGACCTTCGGCCTCCACCAAAACCTTCACCAAAAAAATCTTCAAAAATATCAGAAAAATGATTTGAAAAATCGAAATTTCCAAATCCTCCTCTTCCACCTCCTCCATTTTCAAAAGCTGCATGACCAAAATTATCGTAATTTTGTTTTCTCTCAGAATTGGAAAGTACATGATATGCCTCAGACGCTTCCTTAAATTTATCTTCAGCACCTTTATCGTCTTTGTTTTTATCTGGATGATATTTTACTGCTAGTTTTCTGTATGCTGATTTTATTTGATCTGCAGAAGCGCTTTTATTTACACCTAAAACTTCGTAATAATCTCTTTTTGCCATAACATGTTATAGACAAACAGTTGTTTATTAGGCGCTTTTTTCTTTATTTTCGTCTTTTACTTCTTCAAAATCTGCATCAACAACGTTATCGTCTTTTGTATCTTCTTTCTTTGCGTCTTTTGGAGCATCTTCAGGTTTTGCACCTTGTTGTGATTTGTAGATTGCTTCACCTAATTTCATAGATGCCTGAACTAAATCTTGTGTTTTTTTCTTTATTTCCTCAACATCAGTTCCTTTAAGAGCATTTCTTAGGTTCGCTGACGCATCTTCAATAGCTTTTTTATCTGCATCAGAAACTTTGCTTCCGTGTTCATTTAAATTTTTTTCAGTTGAATGAATTAATGTATCCGCTTGATTTCTTGCATCAACAGCTTCTCTTTTCTTCTTATCCTCTTCTTTATTTGATTCTGCATCTTTTACCATTTGATTAATTTCTTCATCACTTAATCCTCCAGATGCTTGAATTTGAATTTTTTGTTCTTTACCAGTTCCCTTATCTTTTGCAGAGACATTTACAATTCCATTTGCATCTATATCAAATGTTACTTCAATTTGTGGAACACCTCTTGGAGCTGGAGCTATACCAACTAATTCAAAATTTCCTAAAACTTTATTATCTGAAGCCATCTCTCTCTCACCTTGAAGAACTCTAATAGACACAGCTGGTTGATTATCTTCTGCAGTAGAAAATACTTGGCTTTTTTTTGTTGGTATTGTTGTATTTTTATCTATTAATTTTGTTGATACACCTCCCAGTGTTTCTATTCCTAAGGATAAAGGGGTTACATCTAAAAGTAACACATCTTTTACATCACCTTGTAAAACACCTGCTTGAATTGCAGCGCCCATAGCAACAACTTCGTCAGGATTTACAGATTTGTTAGGATCTTTCCCAAAGAAATTTTTTACTTCTTCTATAACCTTTGGCATTCTAGTCATACCACCAACTAATACTATTTCATCTACTTCGCTTGCAGATAGGCCAGCGTCTTTTAGTGCAGTCTTGCATGGTGGAATTGTTCTTGAAATCAGATCTTCGACTAATGCTTCTAATTTAGCTCTAGTCATTTTCAAGTTAATATGTTTAGGTCCAGTTTTATCAGCAGTAATAAATGGAAGATTTATTTCAGTTTGTGTTGCTGATGACAATTCTATTTTTGCTTTTTCTGCAGCTTCTTTTAATCTCTGCAAAGCTAATTTATCCGATTTTAAATCAATACCGTTTTCTTTTTTAAATTCTGAAAGCAAATAATCTACAATAGCATTATCAAAATCTTCTCCACCTAAAAATGTGTCACCATTAGTTGATTTAACCTCGAATACACCATCACCCAACTCTAGAATTGAAACATCAAATGTTCCACCACCTAGATCGTACACTGCTATTTTTTTATTAGCTTTTTTATCTAAACCATATGCTAAAGATGCTGCTGTTGGCTCATTTATAATTCTTAAAACTTCAAGTCCTGCTATTTTACCCGCATCTTTTGTTGCTTGTCTCTGAGCATCATTAAAATATGCTGGAACGGTAATAACTGCTTGTTTCACCTCGGAACCTAAATATTTTTCTGCTGTCTCTTTCATTTTCTGAAGTGTGAAAGCTGAAATTTGTGATGGAGAATATTTTTGACCTTTTGCTTCAATCCATGCATCACCTTTATCAGAATTAACTATTTTAAAAGGAGCAGTCTCCACATCTTTTTTTACTGTAGGATCATCAAAATTTCTTCCAATTAATCTTTTAACTGCAAATATTGTATTTTCAGGATTTGTAACAGCTTGTCTTTTTGCAGGTTGACCTATTAATTTTTCTCCTTCATCAGTAAATGCAACAACAGAAGGTGTTGTTCTTGCTCCTTCGGCATTTTCTAAAACCTTAGCTTGTGTTCCCTCCATAACTGCTACACAAGAATTAGTTGTTCCTAAATCTATTCCTATTACTTTGCTCATAATCTATCCTGTTTGATGCTCATATAAGTGCTAATTTTACAACTACAACCATAATAAATAATTAATTTTTTACCTCTTTTTCCTGATTTTCCTGGTTTTTTTGGTCACTCTCTTTCTCTTCAACTTTTTTTTTGGATACAGCTACCAATGATGGTCTCAGCAACCTATCCTTCATCATAAAACCTTTTTGAATTTCTTGAACTATTGTCCCTTGATCTTTTGTATCATCTTCAACTTCCATCATAGCCTGATGTAAATTTGGGTCTAATTTTTCGTTAATTGCTTTTATCGGCTCAATATTATTTTTTTTGAAAATTGAAATCATATCTTTATTAATAATATCAATGTGTTCCATTAATTTTTTTAATGTATCTTTATCTTTTATAGTCTCGTCACTTTCCAGTGTTTGTTTTGATCTTTCCAAATTATCTAGAAGATTAAGTGTTTCTCTTGCAAATGAAAATCCACCATATTCAAAGGCTTCATCTTTCTCTTTTTCAAATCTTCTTCTCTGATTTTCCATTTCAGCAAATGTTCTAGCAACTTTATCTTTAAGTTTTGCAATTTCATCTTCAGGTGAAAGTTGTTCTTCTTCCTCTTTATTTCCAGTTACTTCAGGGGTCTGCTTATCAGTCCTTAGCTCTGAGTTTTCGTCTTTTAAATTTTGATCTTCCTTATTTTGTGATTCTTCTTTTTCCATTACAATCTATATGGTAAGAAATTCTTGAAATTCTAGATGTTAAAAAAAAAAAATAAAGAAATCGTAATAGGGTCAAATAATAAGGGAAAAATAAATGAAATTAGAGATTTACTGCCCAAATACTACAGTATTACCTCTCCAAAGGATTATGGCCTCAAAAGCCCTAAAGAAAATGGAAATACTTTTCTAAAAAATTCTTTAATCAAAGCAAAGCATTTTTCAAAAAAAACAAAAAAAATCTGTATCGCAGATGACTCTGGGCTTGAAATTGAGTTACTAAATAATCAACCAGGAATTTATTCAGCAAGATGGGGTGGAAAAAAAAATGATTTTAATTTGGCAATATCCAAAGTATATCAAAAGTTATCGAAGATAGATAAAAATTGGAAATCAAAAAAGATTAAAGCAAGATTTATTTGTGCATTAACTATTTATGGATTAAAAAAAAAACCAATCCAATCTTTAGGGGTTATCAATGGTGTTATCTCTAAAAAAAAAATTGGAAATAAAGGCTTCGGTTATGATCCAATTTTCATTCCTGCGAATAAAAAATTAACATTCGGTCAAATGAGTCAAAAGCTAAAATTCAAAAATGATCACCGAGCAAAAGCTTTCAAAAAAATTAAAAAATTTCTTTAAAGTTATTATCTTGTATTTCATAAAAATTTAATTGATGAGTGATTGTTTTTTTATTTATTTCAAAGATACCTATCTTCCCTTTAAATTTATTTTTCTTAATAAACAAATTTTCATTAGTCTTTAAATCATTATTTATTAACAAGTAATATACCAAACCTATTAGATCATAACTTAAAAAAGAAATTTGATTTGGAGTATTTTTGAAGTTTTGAATGTACTCTTTTTGAAATAACTCAAAATTATCTTTATTTATTGATGGGAAATAAATTGGATGCAATGAAGTTTCCTTTAAAAGACTCTCATCAAACCATTGATTTAATGTAATATATTTTATTCTTTCTGAAGATACATCGGTGTATAACAATGATGTGGCAACACTTTTTAGGCTTTCACTAAAATCAGCAATTATTACTGAATCAAAATTAATGAAACCCAACGTATCTTTTTTTTTTAATTCATCTATTTTTTTCTTTTTATTAAAAGTATTTGAATTTTCTATTCTTTTAATTTCATTTTCTAAATTTTGTTTTCTTTGTTGGTACCTAGTTAAATCCTCTATTTGTTTTGTTAACAACGTTGGGTCTTTGCTATAAATAAATTTTTCTTTTAATATTAAATTAGATTTCTCAATTGCATCTTCAATCTCTTTTTTATACTCTGTTTCAGGAACCAAAAATATTGTATTTTTTAAATTGTTTTGACTTAAATATTTTTTAATTGTATTTATCTGTGATATTGCATTTACACCTGCAGAAATTACGTTTTTTGGATTATTTCTAATTTTATTCGTAAAAGATAAAAATGTTACTTCATTTAATTCATCTAAATATTTATTGCTCTCATTGAATACTGGTCCAATAATTATTTTTATACCACTATTGTAAAGCTCATTTGAAACTTTAAGTGTGTCTATTGGATTTGCTTTTGTATCTTTTGGTATTATTGTAATTCTTTTATCATTTATTTTATCTAATGCCATTCTTGTTGACTTAAGAATTGATTTGCCAATATACGAATATTCACCAGACAAAGGTACAATTAAACCAATTTCAATTTTCTCATCTGAAATTGCTTTAAGATTAGTTAAAACGATTATAAGAAAAACTTTTAAAAATATGATATAAAATTTTCTCATTGTCTTTAAATGTATAATTTTGAAATAAATGATATTTTAAAACCTGGGCTATATTGTGTTTCAACACCTATAGGAAATTTAGGTGATATGACTTTTAGAGCCATAGATATTCTAAATAAATCACACATTATTTTGTCAGAAGACACAAGAGTTTCAAGTAAACTATTATCTAAGTTCAACATAAAGACTAAATTATTGTCTAATCATAAATTCAATGAGAAAAAAAATTTAAACAATACTTTAAATTTATTAAAGGAAAAAAAAATAATTTCTATTATTTCTGATGCGGGTACTCCAACTATTTCAGATCCAGGCGGAATTTTAATAAAAGAATGCGTCAGGAATAAAATTGATATATTTCCAGTCCCAGGGTCCTCTGCTGCCACAGCTGCTGTATCTATAAGTGGTTTTTCGAACAATTTCTTCTTTTGCGGTTTTTTGCCAGATAAAAAGTTACAAATTGATCAACTTTTTCAAAAAATTTCTAACTTAAATTATTCGTTTGTTTTTTTTATTTCACCAAAAAAAATAAAAAAAGTAACTGCCCAAATTCAAAAATATTTTAATGATAGAGATATTTTAATTACTAGAGAAATGACAAAATTTCACGAGGAGTATATTAGAGATAAGGTTAAAAACTTAAATAATATCAAAATATCAGAAAAAGGTGAAATTACTGTAGTTATATCAGAAAATTCAATTTTGCAAAATAGGTTACAAGTAATTGAAGAATCAGTTAAAAAAAAAATAGTTAAACTTTTAAAAAAAATGTCAATAAAAGATATTACATCTAAAATTAGCAAGGAGAACAATATATCAAAAAAAATTGTTTATGATTTTTGTTTGAAGAAAAAAAAATGAGACTTAAAAAAATTATATTGATTATGATTTTCATATTTATTTCAGGATGTGTTGGATATTCTTCAACAGGTGTTTTGGGTACAGGAGTTTCTATAGCTATGGATCCAAGGACCATTGGAACTCAAATCGACGACTCTTTAATGCAAAAAAACTTAAGAGCAAAATTAATATTAATGAACAAAAATTATTTAATAAATGTAAAGTCTAAAGTTTTAGATGGTCGAATATTTATAACTGGTAAAGTAGATACTGTTGAAGAAAAATTAAAAATTACAAAACTAGGTTGGGAAATAAAAGGTGCCAGATCAGTAAAAAATGATTTAAAAATTAAGGAAGAGTTTAATTTTAAACAAACTGCAAAAGATGTTCTAATAACTTCCCAACTAAGAACCGCTTTAATAACAAACAAAAAAATTAAGTCCGCCAATTATGATATCGATACATATAAGAAAATTATATATATATATGGTATCTCGCAAGATGAAGACGAAAGAGCAGAAGTAATTAATGAAGCCAATAAAGTTCTTGATGTTGAAGATGTTGTTACTAGTATTTTTTTGGTTGAGGATCTTAGAGTTATAAAAAATTAATTTATTTTTTTATAATCAATTACTCCCGCTGAATATGCTGCAACAGATGCTAAATTTAATATGTCAGATGTTGATGATCTTAATGGGGCAATTTCAATTGCTTGACCTAAACCGATTAATAGTGGTCCTATAACTTTAGCACCACCTAAAGTTTTCATTATTTTATATGTTATGGCAGCACTATGTTGTCCAGGCATAATTAATATATTTGCATTACCAACAATGTCAGAGAATGGATAAAGGTCTTTGTATTCATCACTTAAGGCTACATCAGGCTGCATGTCTCCATCAAACTTAAAGTTAACATTTTTATTTTTTAAAATTTCTACCGCATCTCTTATATGTTTAGTTCTAGCAGTAATTGGTTGTCCAAATGTTGAGTGAGAGAGAAATGCAACTTTTGGTTCAAAACCAAATAATTTCGCAACCCTAGAAGCAGAAATTGCTATCTCAGATAGTTGTTCAGATGATGGATATTCATGAACACTTGTATCTGCAATAAAGACTGTTTTGCCTTTATTTACAATCATGTTTAGTCCAAACATAATTTCTCCTGGTCTAGCATCTATTACCTTTTTTACTTTATCAAGAGACTGTCCATACCTCCTTGAATTTCCAGTAACCATTGCATCTGCATCACCACATGCAACCATGCAAGAACCCCATATAACTCTGTCATTTCTAACCATTTTATCACAATCTCTTTCAAGCAATCCTTCTTTTCTTTGAAGTTTTCTAAAAAGATAATTCACATATTTTTTTCTTTTATCGCTCAAAGTAGAGTTAACAATTTCAATATCAAAGTTTTCTCCAAAACCAATCTCTCTAAGTTTTTCTTTTACCACTTTTTCTTTTGCAACCAATATAGGTGTACCAAGTCCGCTATTTTTGAAAGCTATTGCAGCTTTTAAAGTATTCTCATCCTCACCATCTGCAAAGACAACTTTTTTATTAGTTTTTTTAATTTGGTTATTTATACCCTGCATAATTGTTACTGATGGATCAAGTCTTTGCTTAAGTTGTTCAGAATATTGTTCGAAATTTTCAATTTTTTTTCTAGCTACTCCTGATTTCATAGCAGCTTTTGCTACTGCGACTGGTATCACACTTATTAATCTTGGGTCAAAAGTTGATGGTATAATATACTCTCTCCCATAATTTGGTCTTTCACCACCCATTGCAGCTGCAACTTCATCAGGTACAAATTCTCTTGCAAGCGAAGCAATAGCATTAGCTGCAGCAACTTTCATTTCTTCGTTTATAGTTTTGGCTCTAACATCCAGCGCTCCTCTAAATATATAAGGAAATCCTATTAAATTGTTAACTTGATTTGGATAATCAGATCTACCAGTTGCTATAATTGCATCATTTCTTACTTCTTCTATATCTTCTGGTTTTATCTCTGGATCTGGATTTGCGCAGGCAAATATAATTGGATTTTTTGCCATTTTTTTAACCATACTTTTTTTTACAACTCCAGCAGCAGATAAGCCTAAAAATACATCTGCATTTTTCATTGCATCATCTAAACTTGTATCTTTTGTTTCTACCGCAAACTCTTTTTTCCAAGAGTTAACATCTTTTCTATTTTTGTTTATAACGCCTTTTGTATCTAGCATTTTGATATTATTTTTTGGGATACCAGTGCTTCTGAATAATTTTGCACATGCCATAGCTGCAGCACCGGCACCGTTGATCACTATTTTAATTTTTTTTAAGTTTTTTTTTGCAATATCAACTGCGTTAATTAATGCAGCTGTTGTTATGATTGCTGTCCCGTGTTGATCATCATGAAAAACAGGAATATCTAATATTTTTTTTAATTCGTTCTCAATTATAAAACAATTTGGCGCAGCTATATCCTCTAAATTTATTCCTCCAAAGCTTTTTGCTATGTGCTTTATGGAATTAATTATTTCTTTTGTATCTTCTGTGTCTATTTCTAAATCTATCGAATCAATATCTGCAAATCTTTTAAATAGAACAGCTTTTCCTTCCATAACTGGTTTTGATGCTATTGCACCCAAATTTCCTAGCCCTAATATTGCTGATCCGTTACTAATTACTGCAACTAAATTTCCTTTTGTAGTATATTCGTATGCTAACTCAGGATTGTCTGCTATTGCTTTTACAGGAGCAGCAACACCAGGAGAATAAGCTAGAGCCAAATCTCTTTTTGTTGTTACAGGCTTGGATGAAACAATCTCTATTTTGCCAGATTTATCATTAGTATGAAAATCTAAAGCTTCTTTATCAGAATAATGTTCAATTTTGTTTTTTTTCATTATTTGTTAGATATAAAAAGGATTAAGTTACTAATATGATTTATGAATTTAATTAAGTCAACAGGCACATTTAGTTTGTTCGTTATTCTAAGCAGAATTTTAGGATACATTAGAGACTTTTTCATAGCTATTTATCTTGGTTCGGGACCAATTGCTGATGCCTTCTTCGTAGCATTTAGAATACCAAACACCTTTAGAAGATTATTTGCAGAAGGTACATTTAATGCAGCATTTGTTCCATCTTACACATCAGAGCTTTTGTCTAGTAAAAAAAAAGCTAAGAAATTTGCAAACTCAGTATTTAATTTATTGGTCTTAGCACTTCTGAGTATAACAATACTAGTTGAGATTTTTATGCCAAGCTTCATAAAATTGATTGCCCCTGGCTTCTCAAATTTAGATGATAAGTTCAAATTAGCTGTTGATTTAACCAGAATTACTTTTCCATTTTTATTTTTTATAAGTATAGCATCTTTTTTCTCAGCAATTTTAAATTCACATAACAAATTTGCAACCGCTGCAGCTGCTCCTCTTTTTTTAAATTTAATATTAATAATATGCTTCCTAATTATAAAAAATGATACAGATTTAGTTTACTATCTAAGTTATGCCGTGACATTTGCAGGAATTGTACAATTTATATTTTTAATTATTTTTACTAGAAAATATTTTTATCCTGATTTTAACTTCAATTTCCAAATTGATAAAAAAATAAAATTTTTTTTTAGTAAACTCTTACCAAGCATATTTTCATCTGGGGTTACCCAAATAAATATATTAGTAGGAACTATAATTGCTTCTTTCCAAGCAAGTGCAGTTTCATATTTATATTATGCAGACAGAATATATCAGATAAACTTAGCGATAGCAGGGATTGTAATTGGTATAATTATTCTGCCCAACTTAAGTAGATATGTTAAAAGGAAGAATAAAATAAAATTGGAAATTTTACAAAATAAGTCTTTAGAGTTGAGTCTATTTTTAAGTCTTCCTGCTACTCTTGCGTTAATATTTGCCTCAGAAGAAATTGTTTCTGCACTTTTTGGATATGGATCTTTTAACGAAGAAAGTGTCAAAAATTCAGCCCATGCATTATTTTATTTTGCATTAGGTCTACCTGCATTCTCAATGATAAAAATATTTTCAAGTTTTATATTTGCCAGAAATGATACTAAAACACCTTTTTACTTTTCATTGATTTCTGTAATTTTAAATATTGTTATTAGCGTATATTTATTTAGTAAACTAGGATTTATTATAATTCCTATAGCAACAAGTATTTCTTCTTGGTTGAATGCATTATTACTGATGGTATTTGTACTAAATAAAAATTATTTTAATTTCAACAATTCATTTTTTATACAGCTTTTTAAAATATTTATTGTAAATTTAATTTGTTTAGGATCATTTAAAATATTAATAAATTATTTTAGTAATTATTTTATATTTACAAATAGTTATAAATTTTTAGCAATTATATTATTGGTTTTTTTAACATTTGCTTTTTATTTGTTTATTTCAATACTCATTAAGGCCTTTAAAATATCTGATATTAAATTAAACTATTAAATTATGTCTAAAAAAATTTTTTCAGGAGTTCAGCCGACAGGAAATTTACATCTTGGCAACTATATAGGTGCAATAAAAAATTTTGTAGATTTACAAAATATTAAAAATAATAATTGCATTTTTTGTGTTGTTGATCTTCATGCCATCACAGTAATGCAAGATCCGGCAGAATTAAAAAATAATATTAGAGAGACAGCTGCAGCATTTATTGCAAGCGGTATTGATCCAAAAAATAGTATAATATTCAATCAATCTTTAGTTCCTGCACACTCTGAGGGTTCGTGGATATTAGGATGTGTTGCTAGAATGGGTTGGCTAAATAGAATGACACAATTTAAAGAGAAAGCTGGAAAAGACAAGGAAAAAGCCAGTGTTGGTCTGTATATTTATCCAATTCTAATGGCTTCTGATATTCTTTTATATGATGCTACTCATGTGCCAGTTGGAGATGATCAAAAACAGCATTTAGAACTTTGTAGAGATATAGCTCAAAAATTTAATAACGAATATAAATGTCCAGATTTTTTAAGGCCACCTGAGCCTCTCATACAAAAAAATTTTTCAAGAATAATGAGCTTGAAAGATGGCACAAAAAAAATGAGTAAGTCAGATGTTGCTGAAGGAAGCAGGATCAATTTAACAGACACCGAGGATCAAATTATTAACAAAATAAAAAAAGCAAAAACAGATAATGATACTTTACCTGGTAATGAAAATGGACTTAAAGGAAGACCCGAAGCAGAAAATTTAATGGGTATTTACTCCAGCCTAAGTAATCAAAATATTGCAGATACATTAAAGGAATTTGAGGGAAAAAATTTTTCTGATTTAAAAAATAAACTATCTGAAATAATTGTGACTAAACTGTCTCCTATATCAAAAGAAATACAAAAATTGTTGTCAGATAAAAATTATATAGATCAAATTTTAGAGGATGGTGCAGCAAAAGCGCATGATATTTCCTCTAAAAAAGTTAAAAAAATAAAAGAAATAATTGGTTTTTGATCATTTAATATTTTAAAATAAACATTATATAAAACCTATGTTTATACAAACTGAAAATACACCAAACCCAAATTCGTTAAAGTTTTTACCTGGAAGGAAGGTATCTAATAACGGCCCTTTAGAAGTCTTAAATCAAGAAGATACAAATAATTTATTGATTAAGAACTTATTACAGATAAATGGAGTAACTGGAGTATTTTTAGGGGAAGATTTTTTTTCGATAAACAAAGAAGAGAATAAAAAATGGGAAGATATTCAGCATATTGTTATATCTTACGTAAACGAGCATTATGCGAATGGTAATACTTTCATTATTGATAAAATAAGTGAAGAAGAGCAAAACAAAAATTATTCAGAGATTGAAAAAAAAATAATAAGTATTCTAGACTCCAAAATAAGACCTGCTGTAGCAAGAGATGGAGGAGATATAAAGTTCCAAGAATTCAAGAATGGAAAAGTTAAAGTTTTATTAAAAGGCAGTTGTTCAGGCTGTCCATCTTCAACTCTCACTTTAAAAAAAGGTGTAGAAAACTTACTTTGCCATTATATTCCCGAAGTTAAAGAAGTTTTAGCTGTATAAATAACTAATAATAATTATATTGAATTAATGGTTAGACGTACAAAAAATCAAATTATTAAACAGAAGCGGAAGAAAAATAATATATTTAGATTTTTAGCAATCAGTCTTTTAGTGATTTTCTCATTTTTTACATTACCTACTATAAGCATTTTTTTAGATAAAAATTTAAATTTCAAAAACTCTGTAATCTCGAATGCTGGTGTAAATTTTGACCAAGAACTAGAAAAAAGAAAAAAAATCCTTGATGGAGATAAAGAAACTAAAACAAATAAACTCAATCTGAAAAATATTTTTGCTGACATTGATTTTTTCAGTACAGATGATGAGGGCCAAAATTCAATTCGTTTTGATGCAAGAACAATTGAACAATTGTTTAAAGATACAAATTATAATCTTGAAAGAGTTAGAGAGACTAAGTTAGTAAATATAGGTAATAAAATTGACCATCTTCCAAAAGAGATTAAAAGTATTGAGAGCTCAAAAAAAAGAAAAAGACTATTTATCCAAATAGTTTTACCGTTAATCGTAGAAGAGAATGCTAAAATTCGATTAGATAGAAAGGAATTATTTAGAATATTGGGCAAAAATATTAACACGCAAAAAGAAAAGAATTGGTTAAAAGAAAAATTCAAACAATATGGTTTAAGAGATGGAGATTTTTATTCTCTGAAAGTTAGAATGGATGAAATACCTGTCTCTTTAGCACTTGCTCAAGCTGCAAAAGAAACTGGATGGGGTACATCGAGATTTGCACAAGAGGGTAATGCATTATTTGGACAATGGACATGGAATGGTGAAGGAATTAGACCAGCAGGTGTAGATAAGGACGCAAAACACAAAGTTGCAAAATTTGCAGTTCTTAAAGCATCGGTTAGAGCATATCAGCGAAATTTAAATACTCACAGCAGCTATATCGAATTTAGAAAGGAAAGAGCAATTCAAAGAGACAATGATGAAAAATTAGACAGTTTAAAGCTGGTGAATTATTTAGATAAATACGCGGAGACAGGGCAACAATATATTAATGTTTTAAAACAAATTATAGAGCAAAATTCTCTTACAGATTTTGATGATGTAAATGTAATGCCTACAAGTAATAAGACTAAAAAATTAATTTAATTCTGAACAAATTGGAAACCTGAAAATCTCCACCCACTTTCATCTTTCAAAGAACAGTTAATTCTACCTCTTCTTTCAATAAATTTTTCTGCAAAATTAACATTTAGTATATTGTCAATTAAGACAATTTTTGTTTTTCTCCATTTTGAACCTTCATTTGAAAAGCAATTAATATTTTCTAAATTTTTTTGATCTTTAAAAAATTCTATCGTCATTTTAGGTGGGTTTTCTCCATCATTCATAAATTTGTTTTCCGGTTTAATAATTCTATACTGAAGTGGCATATAAGATATTATCTCCTTAAATCTTTTTATTTCTCCATATTTTTCGTTTATCGGGAATCTTGGCAGTTCATATCTGTCTTTGTTTAAATCAATCACACCAGAATGTTGGCCAAATGCAAATTGAAAATTTTTTGAAATATAATTTTTCTGCTTTAAATTATATTCACCAAAGGGATATGAAAAAAAAATTGGATTATAACCTAATTTATTATTAAAAATTTTAATTGATTTTTCAATATCTTCCACAAACTTTTGAAAAGTAAATTTAGTTAAATAATCATGTGAGTGCGAATGATTACCAATATATGCAAAATTCTCTTTTTCCACTTCTTTTATTTGGTTCCAACTCATGTATCCTGTTTTTCCGACTGCCTCTGTTGAGACGAATAAAATAAAAGGAATTTTTTCATTTTTTAAAATTGGCCAAGCATTTTTATAAAACGACGTAAACGCGTCATCAATAGTTAATAAAATTTTTTTTTGTTTCTTAACCTCTTTAAAATTTGTCGACAATTCAATAGGATTATAAAAATTTAGATTACTATCTTTTATTAAATTAATATGTTTTTTAAATATATCTAATTTTATATTTGTTGATGGATACTTATTTTCTTCAAATCTATGATACATAACAGCTAAAATACCCTTTTCATTTTTGAAATATTTTTTATTTACTACTTCAGCTTTAACGTTTAAAAAAATAATAAAAAAAATGAATACTTTAGTTATAAATGCTGCAGATGATAAAATTTTATTTTCTCTCATAACTAAAATAGAATCTTATACTACCGCTCATATAA
The DNA here is from genome assembly GCA_902599485.1 of uncultured Pelagibacteraceae bacterium. Lineage (GTDB taxonomy): Bacteria > Pseudomonadota > Alphaproteobacteria > Pelagibacterales > Pelagibacteraceae > Pelagibacter. The sequence goes on from CACKFP010000001.1 coordinate 28,781, forward strand.
ACAGTAGGGAAAACTTTGACAAAATAATGACATTAATTTTAAATTTTCTTAAAGAACATAATTCAAATTTAGATAAAATAAGTGAAATATTTGTCAACCAAGGTCCTGGCAAAATCTCAAGTATTAGAAATTCGATAGCAATTGCTAAAGGTATTGCTTTTGCAAAAAATATTGATTTATATGGATTTTTGAGTGAACATTTGACTGATAAAAGCTTAGATCAATTAGTAAAAATTGATAAGAAAAATTTTACAAATATTAAATTGATTAAACCCCTTTACTCGAGTTAAAATATAATATGTTAGAAACTATTGAAGAAAAATGTCAAAAAAACGGAGTTAAGCTTACCGATCAAAGAAGGATAATCGCAAGAGTTATCTCCGAATCAAAAAAAACATATGGAGAATCTGACCATCCTGACGTTGATGAGTTATATAATAGAGTTTCTCAAATAGATTCTAAAATCAGTATTGCCACAGTATATAGAACAGTTAAACTTTTTGAAGAAGCAGGTATTTTAACAAAACATGATTTTAAGTCTGGTAAGGCTAGATATGAATTAAATGATGATCACAATCATTTAATTGATATTAAAACAGGAGAAATTATAGAATTTGTTGATGAAGAGATTGAAGAGTTACAAAAAAAAATTGCTGACAAATATGGTTATAAGTTAGTTGATCATAAATTAGAATTGTACGGAATCAAAAAAAAATAATTCATGCATAAAAAGGTTTTTATAAAGACATTTGGTTGTCAAATGAACGAATACGATTCTAATAGGATATACGATGCTGTCAAAGCAATAGGATATGATAAAACAGAGAACCAAGATGATGCCGACTGTTATATTTTGAATACTTGTCATATTCGAGACAAGGCCAAGGATAAAGTTTATCATGAGATTGGAAGAGTTAAAAAATTATATAAAGATAAAAAAAAACCAATCATGGTTGTTGCAGGTTGTGTTGCACAAGCTGAAAATACTGAAATGCTTAATAGAGAGAAATATATAGATTTAGTCGTAGGTCCTCAATCTTATCAAAAAATAAATAATCTTTTAAAAAGTTTTGAAAAAGAAAATAAAGTTGAAGAAACCGAATTTGACTCAGTTTCAAAGTTTAGGTACTTCGATAATATAAAAAATAATAATACCAATGTTTCATCTTTTTTAACAATTCAAGAAGGTTGTGACAAGTTCTGTCACTTTTGTGTTGTTCCTTATACTAGAGGACCAGAATATTCTAGACCATTCAAAAGCATTATGGATGAAGCTGAGAGATTGATAAAAAACGGATCTAGAGAAATAACTTTTCTTGGTCAAAATGTAAATGCATATTCATATATAGATGGATCCAGAGAGTACCGACTGTCAGATCTTATTAATACACTCAGCAAATATACCGAAATAAGTAGAATTAGATATACCACATCCCATCCAAGAGATATGACAGATGATCTTATTGAATGTTACAAAAATTCAAAAAAATTGATGCCTTTTGTTCATTTACCAATTCAAAGTGGTTCTGACAAAATATTAAAAATGATGAACAGAAAGCATACTGTAAATTACTATTTAAATATTTATGAAAAATTAATCAAAATTAATCCTGACATAAAATTTTCTAGTGACTTTATTATTGGATATCCAGGAGAAACAGAAAATGACTTTAAAGAAACTCTAAACTTAGTTAATAAAATTAAATTTATAAATTCATTCTCTTTTATATTTAGTCCAAGGCCAGGAACAAAGGCTGCAGAATTAGAGATTACTGATGAAGATAAACTTAAAAATAGGTTGATAACTATTCAAGAAAAATTATTTAGCAATCAAATAGAATTGAATAAATCTTTAGAAGGAAAAACTTTAGAGGTACTTGTAGAAAATAAACTTAAAAACCAAAATAAATTTTTTGGAAGAAATAAATTTTTAAATTCAGTAATTTTTGATGGTAATGAAAGTCATATTGGAAAATTAATTAAAGTTAATATCGAAAAAAGTAATCAAAATTCTTTATTTGGTAAAGTAACGGATCAAATGAAAGCAGCATAAATTGAAAAATTTTGCAAAATTAAAAATTAATTCTGATTTAAAATTCGTATATTCAGAAAATAATGCTTTAAGTATTGTATTTCAAAGCAATGAATTACTTTTAGGTGTTTTAGGGGAATTTAATAATAACTTAAAAGAGTTAGAAAAAATTACGAATACTAGTATTTACTCTAGGGGAAACTCAATTTTATTAAAAAATTCTCCAGAAAAAAATGAAATAATAAAGAATGCAATTCAATTTCTTGTAGATCAATTTTTAAATAATGGAACATTAGAAAAAAAGGATATAGAGTCATCTGTAAACAAATTTATGATTGATGAAAAAGTTACAAATAAAAGTGGAAATGTTGAATACATAATAAAAACTCCAAAAAAATCTGTAATACCTAGATCAGAGAAACAAAAAAATTATATAAGGGCTCTAAAAGAGTCTGATATTGTTATTTCTGCAGGACCAGCGGGAACTGGTAAAACTTTTTTAGCTGTAGCAGTTGCTTTAACAATGTTACTGGATAAAAAAATAGAGCGCATCATTTTATCTAGACCAGCAGTAGAAGCAGGAGAGAGGTTAGGTTTTTTACCAGGTGATATGAGAGAAAAAGTTGACCCTTATTTAAGACCTCTTTACGATTCATTATATGACCTACTAGATTTTGAAAAAATTCAAAAAAAAATAGAAGTTGGAGATATTGAAATTGCACCTCTAGCTTTTATGCGAGGAAGAACCCTAAAAAATTCTTTTGCAATACTTGATGAAGCACAAAATGCCACTGATACTCAAATAAAAATGTTCTTAACAAGAATTGGTGAAAATTCCAAAATAGTTATTAACGGTGATCCATCCCAAATAGACTTACCTAATAAAAAAATGTCAGGTTTAAATAGATCAAAAAAATTACTTGGTCATTTAAAGGAGATATCAGTAGTAGATTTTGATCATACTGATGTAGTAAGACACCCTCTAGTTTCTAAGATAGTCAAGGCTTATTCTGATAAAAATTCAGATTAATGATTAAAGCCAACATAGTTCTAGACAAAAAAATTTGGGAAAAAAAATTAAAAAAACCAGAAACTTATTTTAAAAAGAAATTAAATAAATTATCTAAATTGAACTCTTTTAAAAATAAAAACCAAGAATTTACTGTGATGCTGACTAACGATAAAAAAATGAAAGATTTAAATTCAAAGTTTAGAAATAAAAATGTCTCAACAGATGTGCTTTCTTTTCCTTTAAAAATTAAATTAAAAAATAAATTATATTTAGGAGATATAGCAATTTCTTTTGAAATAATTAATAGAAGATCAAAATCATCTAGTTTTGATCATGAATTAGATAAAATGTGGATACACGGTTATTTACATCTTCTAGGATATGAACATAAAAAAAATAAAGATTATTATTTTATGAAGAAAAAAGAAAATTTAATATTTAAAAAATTGAATAAAATAAATTGAACTCTATTCTAGAAAACAAGGCGTATCTTTTTTTAATTTGCTTTCTTTTAGGTATACTCACATCATTTAGTTTACCACCTTATAATTTAGTTTTTATTAATTTTTTAACACTTCCAGCATTACTTTACATATTAGTTAATTATGTAGATAGAAAAACTATTTCATTTTTTGCTGGTTGGGTCTTTGGATTTGGTTATTTTACTTCTAACCTTTATTGGATTACAAATTCTTTGAAATTTGATGTAAATCTTAAATTTTTAATTCCATTTGCATTAATATTAATTCCTCTATTTTTGGGAATATTTTATGGTTTAGTTACTTTTCTGTGCAATTTTTTTAATTTAAAAAATAAATTCTCATCAATTTTAATCTTTTCAATTATTTTTGGTGGAATTGAGTTTCTAAGAAGTTTTATTTTTGGGGGTTTTCCTTGGAATTTATTAGTTTTCAGTCTTTCAAATAATTTACCCTTTTTACAAATTTTATCTTATGTAGGCACTTATTCATTAAATTTATTATCAATAACTGTATTTTTATTACCAGTAATATTTTTTTTTAAATACAAAAGTTTAATTAAGTTCTTAGTTTTTAGTATTAGTTTAATTTTAGTAGTAATCAATTTTTTATATGGAAGCCTAGTTATTAAAAATTTTGAAAAAAAAAATTATATTAACTTAAGTTCTATTATTCGGGTTATCTCTCCAAATATACCAATTGAAAGATTTTTAACAAATCAGGAAACGGAAAAAAATATTTATGAATTAATTACTTTAAGCGATCCAAATAAAGATGAAAAAAAAATATTTATTTTTCCTGAGGGAATAATTACTAGTATTTATTTTAAGGATCTAAAATTTTTTAAACATATCTTTAAAGAAAATTATAATAATAATCATAAGGTCATATTGGGTATTAATAGTATGAACCAAAATAAAATTTACAATTCATTAGTAGTATTAAATAACGAGTCTGAATTATTGTATAAATACAACAAGAATAAACTAGTTCCATTTGGAGAATTTTTACCTTTTGAAAATTTATTCAAAAGAATAGGTTTAAAAAAAATAACCCAAGGATATCAATCATTTTCAGCTGATAATAAAAGGGAAATTTTGAATATTGATAAATTAAAATTTATCCCACTTATTTGTTATGAAATCATATATTCTGGAAAAATTAATCAAAATAAAAAATATTACGATTTTATATTAAATATTTCAGAGGATGGGTGGTTTGGCAAATCTATTGGACCCGCTCAACATTTATCTCATTCAATATTCAGATCAATTGAGGAAGGTAAAAATGTTATTAGGTCAACAAACAATGGAGTATCTGCATTTGTTAATCCCAAAGGCAAAATTGTTAAACAAATTAGTCAGAAAGGGTACTTTGATGTCAGAAAGATCAAACGTGTTAATAAAACCTACTTTGCTAAATATGGAAATAAGATCTTCTTTTATTTTGTTCTAATTTATATTATTTTCACTGTGATTTTAAAAATTAGGGAGAATAAATGAAAAAAGATTACTTATTTACTAGCGAATCTGTATCCGAAGGTCATCCAGACAAAGTATGTGATAGAATTTCAGATATGGTTGTAGATACTTATTTGGGAGCTGAACCTCAATCGAGAGTTGCTTGTGAAACTTTAACAACAACAAACAAAGTTGTCCTAGCTGGTGAAGTAAGAGGTCCTGAAATTAAAAAAGAGGATTTAATAGAAAAAGTAAGACACTGTATAAAAGATATAGGTTATGATCAAGAAGGATTTACTTGGAAAGAAGCAACATCAATTGAAAGTCATTTGCATTCTCAATCTGCCGATATAGCTATGGGTGTAGACTCCTCTGGAAATAAAGATGAAGGTGCTGGTGACCAAGGAATTATGTTTGGTTATGCATGCAATGAAACTGAAGTATTGATGCCAGCGCCAATACATTATTCTCATAAAATATTAAGACTTATGGCTGAAGATAGAAAATCTGGAAAATTAAAAAATATTGAACCAGACTCAAAGAGCCAAATTACAATTGAATATAAAGATGGAAAACCATCATCAGTAAAATCAGTGGTAATATCAACTCAACATTCAGCTGATGTAAATCAAACACAAGTTAGAGAACTAGTTAAACCTTACATTGAGAGATCAATACCAAAGGAATTGCTGAACTCATTAGATGAAAAAGAAATTTATGTAAACCCCACTGGAAATTTTGTTATTGGTGGTCCCGACGGAGATAGTGGTTTAACAGGAAGAAAAATAATTGTAGATACTTATGGTGGAGCTGCCCCTCATGGTGGAGGAGCATTTTCAGGCAAAGACCCAACAAAAGTTGACAGATCCGCTGCTTATGCATCTAGATATTTAGCAAAAAACATTGTTGCATCTAAAATTGCTGACAGATGCTTAATTCAATTAGCATATGCAATTGGCGTATCAAAACCTTTATCTATTTATGTTGATTTGTTTGATAACGACAATGAAAAAAATATGCATGTAGAAAAACTTATTCACGAAAATTTTGATTTAAGCCCTAGGGGTATAAGAGAAATGCTTGGATTAAATAAACCTATTTATGAAAAAACAGCAGCTTACGGACACTTTGGACGGATTCCTGATGATAACGGCTCATTTTCATGGGAAAAGACCGATAAATCAGACATATTTAGCAGGTAAATAAAGTTGAATATTAAAAAAAAATAAATATATTTCAGAAACATTATTGAAATTTCAAAATGGGCTTCGGCCCATTTTTTTTTAGGACTTTTAAATGTTAAATAGAAGAGCAGATAAATTAGAATTAATAAGAATAGCAGAGGCAGTAGCATTAGAAAAATCTATTGATAAAGAGCTAATTATTGGATCAATGGAAAACGGTATTGCAAAAGCAGCTAAGTCTAAGTTTGGATCTGAAAATGAAATCAAAGTTGAAATTGACAGAGAAAATGGTGAAATTGGAATATTTAGAAAACTAGTAATTGTAGAAAAACCAGAAAATTCAAACTTAGAAATAACCCTTAATGATGCTATTAAACTTAACGGAAGTAATGAGGGAAAACAGATTGGGGACGAAGTACTTCAACCTTTGCCATCTTTTGATTTTGGCAGAATAGCAGCACAAACTGCAAAACAAGTAATTAGTTTCAACGTAAGGGAAGCAGAAAGAGAGAGACAATATAACGATTTTAAAGACAAAATTGATACTATCTTGAGTGGTATAGTTAAAAGATTAGAATTCGGAAACGTTATTGTTGATCTTGGGAGAACCGAAGCAATTATTCAAAAAAATGAAATGATCCCAAGAGAAAATATAAAGGCAGGAGATAGAGTAAAAGCATATTGCTTAGACGTAAGAAGAGAACCAAGAGGACAACAAATTTTTCTTTCTCGAGCACATCCTAAATTCATGGAAAAACTTTTCATTCAAGAAGTTCCAGAAATATATGATGGACTTATTGAAATTAAATCATCCTCAAGAGATCCTGGTAGCAGAGCTAAAATATGTGTGAGAGCAATTGATACATCTTTAGATCCAGTGGGAGCGTGCGTAGGTATGAGGGGGAGTAGAGTGCAGGCTGTTGTAAACGAACTTCAAGGTGAAAAAATCGATATAGTTAACTGGTCAGAAGATCCAGCAGTCGTAGTAGCAAATGCACTTTCTCCAGCAGAGGTACAAAGAGTTAATGTAGATGAACAGGGAAGAAAGCTAGATGTTATTTTAACTGAGGAGAATTTGAGCAAAGCAATTGGAAGAAGGGGCCAAAATGTTAGATTGGCAACTAAATTAATGAATTATGAAATTAACATCATGACCGATCAAGAAGATTCGGAGAGAAGACAAATTGAATTCAAAGAGAAAACAGATAATTTTGTAAAAAATTTAGAATTAGATGAAACGTTAGGACAACTACTAGTAGCAGAAGGATTTTCATCAATAGATGACATTAAAGATAGTAATCCCGAAGCTTTAATGAAAATAGAGGGTATAGAAGAAGAGACTGCTAAAGAATTAATTGAAAGAGCTAAAGAATTTTATCAGAAAGATCAAGAGGAAATAGCTAAGAGAATTAAGGATTTAGGATTAGAAAATGATTTAATCAATCATAAAGGTTTAACGCCTGGGATGCTTGTAACGCTTGGTGAGCAAAAAATATTAACACTGAATGATTTTGCAGATTTAGCATCCGATGAATTGACAGGTGGATACGATGTTGTCAAGGGTGAAAGAGTGAGAATTAAAGGTTATTTGGAAGATTTTGCTCTTTCAAAAAAAGAAGCTGATGATTTGATTATGTCCGCAAGAGATATTGTGTATCAAGATTGAGAGATGAAAAATGGAAAAGAAAAAATTAAAGTTATCAATTTCTGGAGCGTCAAAGAAGACAATTAATAGTATTGAACAAGCAAAATCTCAATCAAAGAATACAGTTGTAATTGAAAAAAGATCTCCAAGGTTCGGAGGTAAGCCAAATTTTTCTAGGGGTGCTAAATCAGTGGAAAGTAAATCACAAAGTGCATTTTCAAAAAAAACAAGTTTTTCTAAACCTCCGTCTCACATAACATCTGATTTCGAAAAAAGGAAATTGGCAGAACAAAGAGCTACAAGAAGATTAAAAGGTGAAAATTCTCAAAAAGAAAATAAATCCTCTAAATCGGAAGGTAAAAGAAGAGAATTAAAGCTTACAGTATCTAGAGCCTTAAGTGGAGATGATATTGGTACGAGATCAAGAAGTCTTGCTTCTTTAAAAAGAGCAAAGCAAAAAGAAAACAGATTACTAAACAAAGAGGAAACAAGAGAGAATTTTAAACCAGTTAAAAGAGATATTAATATACCCGAGGTGATTACCATAAGAGAATTGGCGAATAGAATGGCCGAGCAGTCAAGCAATATAATAAAACATTTGATGGGTATGGGAGTAACAGTAACAATTAATCATACAATAGACTCAGATACAGCAGAGTATTTAGTTAAAGAATTTGGACATAACCCAGTGAAGGAGCAAAAAGCAGAGGAAATCTTAGAAAAAATTAAGGAAATAAAAACCCAAAATCTAAAAAGTAGAGCTCCAATCGTAACGGTTATGGGACATGTAGATCATGGTAAGACATCTGTTTTAGATACTCTAAGAAAAGCTAATGTTGTTTCTGGTGAATTTGGAGGTATTACGCAACATATTGGGGCATATCAGATAACACATGAAAAAAATAAAATAACTTTTATCGATACTCCTGGTCATGCAGCATTCACCGAAATGCGGGCAAGAGGTTCAAAGTTAACTGATATTGTAATTCTCGTAGTAGCTGCTGATGATGGAGTAAAGCCTCAAACAATAGAGTCAATAAAACATGCAAAAGCTGCAAGAGTGCCAATTGTTGTTGCAATAAATAAATGTGACCTTCCTGAAGCTGACCCTCAAAAAATTAAAAATCAACTTTTGGAATATGAACTAATAGCTGAAGATTTATCAGGAGATACATTGATGGTAGAAATATCAACTAAAACAAAACAAAATTTAGATAAATTAGTTGAAAGTGTTATTTTGCAAGCAGAGATACTAGATCTAAAAACTGATTTTGATACTGATGCAAAGGGCATTGTATTGGAGTCTAAAATTGATGTAGGAAGAGGACCAATTGCAAATATAATTATTACTGCAGGAACTTTAAAAAAAGGTGATTATTTTGTTAGCGGTTTAAAGTGGGGAAAAGTTAGAGCCATAATAAATGATCAGGGAAAACAAATTGGTATAGCTGAACCTTCAACACCAATTGAGATACTAGGAATTAATGGAGCGGCAAAATCAGGAGATGACTTTATAGTTCTAAAAACTGAAAAAGAAGCAAAATCTTTATCTGATGGCAGAATACAAGAGTCAAAAGAGAGCAAAAATCCGTTGTCCTTTGTTACCCAAGACTCTGCTTTTAAAGATACATCATCTGAGGAATTAAATATTATTATAAAATCAGATGTTCATGGTTCCTCAGAAGCCATAAAAAATGCAATAAATCAAATTAAACATGATGAGGTAAAACCAAAAATACTTTTATCAGATATTGGAATGGTTACAGAAACTGATGTAACATTAGCAAAAGCATCTAATGCTGTAATTATAGCCTTTAATGTAAAACCTAGTAAGGAAGCTAAAAAAAGGGCTGAACAAGAAAAAATTTCAATTTCTAATTTTAATATTATTTATGAAGTTTTAGATTTTATAAAAAATAAAATGTCTGGTCTATTAACACCAGAAATAGATGAAAAGATTATTGGAACTGCAGAGATATTGGAAATATTTAAAGTTTCAAAAGTTGGCAAGGTTGCAGGATCAAAAGTAACAGATGGAGAAATTACTCAAGACTCTAGTGCAAGGGTAATCAGAGATGGTGCTATAATTTTTAATGGAAAAATAGGCTCAATATTCAGGGAAAAAAACCAAACTAAACAAGTATCTGCTGGTTTAGAATGTGGAATAACACTAAAAGATTTTGTCGATTTCCAGAAAAATGACGTAATTGAAGTGTACAATTCTACTATAACGGAAAGAACAATATAATGACTAGTTTAGGGAAACCAGTTACCCAAAGACAATTAAGAGTTGGCGAAATGATTAAACAGGCCCTAGGGATGTTATTTATAAGAGATGAAGCAAAATTGCCAAACTTATCTACAAAAGAAATAACGGTCACCGAAGTAAGAATGTCTCCAGATTTAAAGACAGCAAAAATTTTTGTAATGCCTTTAGGCGGAAAAGACGCTGAAGAGGTTGTTGCTAAATTAAAAGAATTTTCATTTGTAATAAGAAAAGTCTTGTCAAAAAAGATAGTAATGAAATTTTTACCAAAACTATTTTTTGTAAAAGATGATTCATTTGATTATGCAGAAAAAATTGAAAATTTAATAAAACAAACAAATAAATAAGGAAAAGAAGATGACAAATAAAGTAAAAGAACTCTCAATTCATGATAAGGATACAGGTTCTTCAGAAGTTCAAATTGCTCTATTAACAGAAAAAATTGAGAACTTGTCGAAACATATTAAACAGTTCAAAAAAGATAAACATTCATCTGTTGGGCTTTTAAGAGCAGTAAATAGAAGGAAAAAATTATTAGACTATTTAAAGAAGAATAAAATGGAGTCTTATAAAGAAGTAATATCAAAATTAAATTTAAGGAAGTAAATGTTTAAAGTTGTAAAAAAAGAAATAGAAGTAGCGGGGAAAAAAATTAGTTTAGAAACAGGTAAAATAGCAAGACAAGCAGATGGTGCAATCATCGCTCAGTGTGGAGAGACAGTAGTTTTAGCAACAGCAGTTGGAGCCAAAAAAGTTAATCCAGATATGGATTACTTTCCTTTGTCAGTAAATTATCAAGAAAAATATTATGCAGCTGGTAAAATTCCAGGTGGATATTTTAAAAGAGAAGCGAGACCAACAGATAGTGAAACATTAATTTCAAGATTAATTGATAGACCTATTAGACCATTATTCCCAGATGAATTTAAAAACGAAGTTCAGGTACTACCAACTGTGATATCTTATGACAAAGAGAACGAAGCAGATATTTTATCAATAATTGCTTCATCAGCAGCTTTGGCAATTTCAGGAATGCCATTTTTGGGCCCAGTAGGTGCGTCTAGAGTTGGCTTTATTAAAGGAGAATACGTTCTTAACCCTACCAAAGCACAACTTAAAGATTCTAAATTAGATCTTGTGGTGGCTGGAACAAAAGACGCGGTTTTAATGGTTGAGTCCGAAGCAAGTGGTTTAACTGAAGAGGAAATGTTAAATGCTGTTAAGTTTGGTCACGAAGGGTTTGTTCCTGTAATCGAGATGATCGAGAATCTAGCTAAAGAATGTAAAAAACCTGATTGGGTAGTAGAGAAAAAAGATCTTTCAGAAGTAAAAAAAAAATTGGAAAGCGAATTTACTGAGGAACTTAAAAAAGCATTTTCAATAAAAGATAAACAAGAAAGATCGAATTTAATTTCAGAAATAACTGACAAAGCAAAAAAGCTTTATGAAGAAGATGAGAATTATACTGATCTTGACGTAAATTCTGAGCTTAAGAATTTAGAAAAAAGAATTGTCAGAACAGATATTCTTAAAAACAAAAATCGTATTGATGGTAGAGGTCTTGCAGATGTTAGACCAATTATGTGTGAAGTTGGAATTCTTCCAAGAGTTCATGGTTCTGCTTTGTTTACTCGAGGAGAAACTCAAGCGATAGTTACAACCACACTTGGTACATCCGATGATGAGCAGAAAATAGAAAGTCTTGAAGGATTACAAAAAGAAAGATTTATGCTTCATTATAATTTTCCACCTTTCTCTGTTGGAGAAACTGGTAGAATAGGTACTGGAAGAAGAGAAATAGGTCATGGAAAATTAGCTTGGAGAGCAATAAATTCTTCTTTGCCTTCTAAGGATAGTTTTCCTTATACATTTAGAATCGTATCAGAGATAACCGAGTCAAACGGTTCTTCATCTATGGCAACTGTTTGTGGCTCGTCTTTGGCATTGATGGATGCAGGCGTTCCAATTAAAGAACCAGTTGCTGGTATTGCAATGGGATTAATTAAAGAAGGAGATGACTTTAGCGTTCTTTCAGACATTCTTGGAGATGAAGATCACCTAGGTGATATGGACTTTAAAGTTGCTGGAACTAAAGATGGAATAACATCTCTTCAAATGGATATTAAAATTACAGGAATAACATTTGAAATTATGGAGCAAGCCTTAAAACAGGCAAAAGATGGAAGAATTCATATTTTAGGCGAAATGAACAAAGCTTTATCTAAATCAAGAGAAGATGTAGGAAAACATACACCTAAAATGGAAAAAATCACTGTAGATAAGAAGGATATCGCTACAGTCATTGGAAAAGGTGGTGCAACTATAAGAGAAATAGTAGAGGTATCTGGTGCAAAAGTTGACATCAATGACGAAGGTGAAGTTACAGTAGCTGCTCCAGATGAGGAATCTAGGAATAAAGCTATGCAGATGATAAAAGATCTAACGGCCAAGGCTGAACTCAATAAAATTTACAATGGTAAAGTAATGAAAATTATGGAGTTTGGTGCATTTGTTAATTTCCTAGGAAAACAAGACGGTCTTGTTCACATATCAGAGCTTGCTGATAAGAGAGTTGGAAAAGTAACTGATGTTGTAAAAGAAGGTGATGAAGTTAAAGTTAAAGTAATCGGCTTTGATAGAGGAAAAGTTAAGTTATCAATTAAACAAGCTGCAATATAAATTTATAGGAGAAATATGAAGAAATTTGATGATTTGATGAGTGTGAGTAAAGAGATAGAAAATATCAGTGCTAATGATGCAAAAGAAAAACTAAATGACCCAAACGTTCAATTTATCGATGTTAGAGATAAAGAAAGCTTTTCAAAAGGAACAATCGGTAATGCAATTCACTTAGATAGAGGTTTACTAGAATTTTATTTAGCAGAAGGCAGTCCTCTAGAAAATGATATGTTTAAAAATAATCCAGATAAAGAATATGTAGTCTTTTGTGGTGTCGGAGGACAAGGAACATTAGCAACCAAAACTATGAAGGACATGGGGGTTAAAAATGTCAAAAATATCACTGGTGGTATGAAAGAGTGGGAAAAGATCAAATAAATAATAATTGTAATAAATTATAATAGAATGAAGCTTTTAAAAAACTTTAAGTTAGAACTACAAAAAAATAAATATGGAAGATATTTATTACTTGGTAGTTTTGCATTTTTTTTTATTAAAGGTTTAATCTGGTTAGGTATTTTTATTGCTGTTGGCTTAGGTATTACTAATTCTTTTTAAATTAAGACAATTACCAACAAAATCATTTGCACAAAATTTATCACCACAGAAATAAAGTGTGATTGTTTAAATTTTTTATCCTGCTTTTCATCCCTGAACTTATTTATCAATGGCATTAGTATAAAATTCGATACAGCAAATAATACCGCAATACTTAAAATTAAATAAAAATCTAAGGTAAAAACTTTTAGAATTATAAATAAAATTAAAACTAAAACACTAATAATTAAATTAACAGTGTAGTAGTAAGGAAATATTTTTCTTATAAATTTTCTAGCATTTTCCTCATCTAATGCAGTGAAAGTTACAGGCGCTACAACAAAAGAAAAGAAGAGCATGATTCCCAATATTATACTCGTTAGATAAATACTAATTTGTTGCATCATAATTTAATTAAATTTAACTAAATTTCAGGTAATGTTCTTAGGATCTGGCATTCCAACTTTATTGTAACCGGCATCTACATAGTGAATTTCACCAGTAACACCCCCCGCCATATCGCTTAGTAGATACAAAGCTGAATTTCCTACATCAAGATTATCTACATTTCTTTTTAAGAACGAATGGTCAGCATTCCACTTATAAAGAAATTTTGCATCCCCAATGGCGGAAGCTGCTAGTGTTTTAATTGGACCCGCACTTATTGCATTAACTCTAATATTCTTTGCTCCCAGATCCCTCGCAAGATATTTAACACTAGATTCTAGTGCAGCTTTACATACTCCCATCACATTATAATTAGGTATGGCTTTATTTGCTTCATAACTCAAAGTAATCATACTGCCACCTTGCTTCATTATTTTAGATGCCTCTCTAGCAACTTCAGTAAATGAAAAACAAGATATTAACATACTTCTTAAAAAATTTTCTCTAGTTGTATTTAAATATTCTCCCGATAACTCAGACTTATCTGAAAATGCAATTGCATGCACAACAAAGTCAATTTCTCCCCATTGACTTTTTACATCTTCAAAAAGTTTTACAACTTCTTCTTTTTTTTCTACATCACAGCTAAATGTTACATTTGAATTTAGTTTTTCTGCAAGTGGAACAACTCTTTTTTTTAAAGCATCACCCAAATATGTAAAAGCTAACTCTGCTCCAGCTTCTGCAAGTTTTTGAGATATGCCCCATGCAATTGATCTCTCATTGGCAACACCCATGACAAGACCTTTTTTTCCCTTCATTAAACTCATAGATTTAAACTTTCTCAAAAACTAATGTTGCATTAGTTCCACCAAAACCAAAGCTGTTAGACATAATCGCGTTTAAATTTACATTTTTTTCAACTTGTGTAACAATTGGATAGTTTTTTGCTTCGTCATCCATTTCTGAAATATTTGCTGAAGCTGAAATAAAATTGTTTTTCATCATTATCAAACTGTAAATTGCTTCGTGAACTGAAGTTGCACCTAATGAATGGCCCGACAAAGATTTTGTTGAACTTATCTTAGGTTTATAGTCTGGAAAAGCCTCACCAACTGCTTTTAATTCTGTAATATCTCCCACAGGTGTTGATGTCCCGTGAGTATTAATATAGTCAATTTTATTTTTAGAAGTTGCTAGAGCCATTTTCATACATCTTACCGCTCCCTCACCAGATGGTGCAACCATATCATAGCCATCTGAGGTTGCTCCATAACCAGTCAATTCTGCGTATATTTTAGCCCCTCTTGCTTTAGCATGTTCATATTCTTCTAAAACAAGAACTCCACCTCCACCAGCAATCACAAAACCATCTCTTGTTTTATCATATGGTCTAGAAGCTTTTTCAGGGGTATCATTATATTTTGATGATAGTGCAGTCATTGCATCAAACATTGCAGTCATTGCAAAGTGAACCTCATCACTGCCACCTGCAAATATAATATTTTGTTTTCCTAATTGAATAAGTTCCATTGCGTTACCAATACAATGACCACTCGTCGCGCACGCGGAACTTATTGTGTAATTAGTGCCTTTTATTTTAAATGGAACTGCTAGAGTAGCAGAAGCAGTGCTTGCCATAGTTCTTGGAACTATAAATGGACCCATTTTTTTTGGATTTTTTTCTCTAGTTTTATCTGATGCTAAAATCACATTTTCAATTGATGGTCCTCCAGATCCCATGACCATTCCAGTTGAAATGTTACTAACCTCATTTTCTTCTAATCCAGAGTCTTTAACTGCTTCGCTCATCGCAACATAATTATATGCTGATCCAGCACCCATAAACCTAATAACTTTTCTATCAATATAATCTTCCAATTTTATATTAGGTTTACCATGAACATGGCTTTTTAAATTATGCTCTTTGTATTCTTCAGAAAATGTTATTCCTGATTTTGTATTAACTAACGATTGATAAACTTCATCTTGGTTATTCCCCAAACATGAAACTACACCAAGTCCTGTTACAACTACTCTTTTCATTATTTAAATAATCCTACTTTAAGATTTTCTGCACTATAAATCTTTTTTCCATCAGCAAGTAATATTCCATTTGCAAGACCTACAGTTGTTTCTCCTTTAACAAGAATTCTTTTCATATCTATTTCATATGTTGCCATTTTGACATTTTTAAGAACTTCCCCAGTGAATTTTACAGTGCTTACACCCAATGCTCTACCTCTTCCTGGTTTTCCAAGCCAACCAAGAAAAAAGCCAACCAGCTGCCACATTGCATCTAAACCAAGACAACCTGGCATAACTGGATCTTCTCTAAAATGACAATCAAAGAACCACAAATTATCCTTAATATCAAGTTCGGCTTTCATAGATCCTTTTTTATAAAAACCCTCACTCTCAGTTATTTCTGTAATTCTATCAAACATTAGCATTGGTGGAGAAGGTAATTTTGCATTACCTGGACCAAATAACTTACCATTAGCGCAATCAATTAATTCGTTGTAATTAAATGAACTTTTTTTCATAATTTTGTAATCTTATTACTTGATTTAGGTACATTATAATATACAAATAGTTTAGAATAGTTTTAAATTGCTAATGACTAGTAAACAAGAATTTATTGAAAAACTAAGAAACTCTAACCTAAGACCAACTAAACAAAGAATAAATATATGCGAGGTTTTATTTAATAGAGATAAAACTTTCCATTTCACAATAAACGACTTATTCAATTTGATAAAAGATAAAACTGGAGAGAAAGTTTCTTTAGCAACTGTTTACAATACAGTTCATGCATTTCATAAAAAAGGATATCTAAAAGAAATTCCAATAAATTCTAATCAAACCTACTTTGATACAAATGTCACAGATCACCATCATTTCTTTGATGTTAAAGAAGAAAAGCTTATTGATCTTAAAAGTGAGGATGTGGGACCGATAGAGATACAAAAATCAATACCTGGAAAAAAAATTAAATCAGTTGAAGTTTTAGTAAAATTAGAAGACTAAGTTTCAAAATTAAATCATAAATATTCTGACTTATTGACAATCTTCTTTAGAATAATTATAAACAACGAATTAGAATAATTATAATATTAAAGGAGATATATAATAATGAGTGCGGAATTTCATAAAAGTAAAACATTTAAATCAGCAGAATTAAGTAAGTGCCCTTTTACGGGCGCAGGTACACCAGCAAAATTTAGCGCTGGTAGAGGACAAACAAATAGAGATTTTTGGCCAAATAGTTTGAATTTGAAAATTTTAAGTCAGCACTCGAATTTATCAAATCCAATGGAGAAAAAATTTAATTATTCTAAAGAATTTAAAAAACTGAATTACAAAGCACTCAAAAAAGATTTAAACAAATTAATGACAGACTCACAAGATTGGTGGCCAGCAGATTACGGTCATTATGGTCCTTTATTTATTAGATTAGCATGGCACGCAGCAGGTACATACAGAACAGGTGATGGTAGAGGGGGAGCTGGAACAGGCAATCAAAGGTTTGCACCGTTAAATGCTTGGCCTGATAATGTTAATCTAGATAAAGCTAGATTACTTTTATGGCCAATAAAACAGAAATATGGAAAAAGAATTTCTTGGGCAGATTTATTTATACTAGTTGGAAATGTAGCATTAGAGTCTATGGGCTTTAAAACGTTCGGTTTTGGAGCGGGAAGAACTGATATCTGGGAACCAGAAGATGATATTTACTGGGGTTCAGAAAAAGAAATGTTAGGTGTTAAGAGATACAGCGGAAAAAGAGATCTTGAACAACCTTTGGGGGCTTCTCACATGGGATTAATTTATGTAAATCCACAAGGTCCAGATTTTAATCCAGACCCATTGAAAGCAGCTCATGATATTAGAGAAACATTTGGACGAATGGCAATGAATGATTATGAAACAGTTGCACTAGTTGCTGGTGGTCATACTTTTGGAAAATCTCATGGTGCTGCACCTGAATCACATAAAGGACCTGATCCAGAAGCATCAAGAATTCAAGATCAAGCAACTGGTTGGAATAGTAATTACAAATCAGGAAAAGGTGTACATGCAATAAGTAGTGGTATTGAAGGAGCATGGACACAAACACCAACACAATGGGATATGGGTTACTTTGATTGTTTATTTAACCATGAATGGGAATTGACTAAAGGACCTGCTGGAGCATTCCAATGGACTCCAAAAAAGAATGGTCAGAGAATTAAAATGGTACCTGATGCTCATGATAAAAGCAAAATGCATCCTCCAATGATGCAAACAACTGATTTATCTTTGAGAATGGATAAAAGCTATGGACCAATTTCAAAACATTTTTATCAAAATCCAGATGAATTTGCTGATGCATTTGCTAGAGCTTGGTTTAAGCTTACTCATAGAGACATGGGACCAAGAGCATGTTATTTGGGTAGCGAAGTACCAAAAGAACAATTAATTTGGCAAGATCCTATAGATAAACCAAAATATAAACTTAAATCAAAAGATATAAGAGATTTAAAATCAAAGCTTTCAAAATCAAAAATCTCTGTTTCTGATTTAGTTTCTACTGCATGGGCTTCTGCTTCTACATACAGAGGTTCTGACAAAAGAGGTGGAGCAAACGGTGCAAGAATTATGCTTGAACCTCAAAGAAGTTGGAAAGTCAATAACCCTAAAAAACTTTCAAAGGTTATTAAAGCTTTACAAAAAATTAAGAAACAATTTGATACAAATAAAAAATCAGTGTCAATGGCTGATCTTATAGTATTAGGTGGAAATGTAGGAATAGAGATGGCAGCAAAAAAAGCTGGTCATAAAATTCAGGTTCCATTTTCGCCAGGAAGAGGAGATGCAAGACAAGACCAAACAGATGTAAACTCATTTGGACTGCTTGAGCCACAAGCTGATGGTTTTAGAAACTACATGAAAAAAGGTAAATCCCATGTTTCAGCTGAGGAAAAATTAATTGATAAGGCACAATTAATGGGATTAACAGCACCAGAGATGACAGTTCTTGTAGGAGGAATGAGAGTTTTAGACACAAACTATGATAGTTCTAAAAATGGAGTTTTCACAAAAAAACCTGGAACTTTATCAACAGATTATTTTGTAAATCTTCTCGATATGAGTACCACTTGGAAAGAAACTGACAAATCTGAACAATATTTTGTTGGTAAAGATAGAAAGTCTAAAAAAACTAAGTGGAAAGGTTCAAGAGTTGACCTTATTTTTGGTTCAAATTCTCAATTAAGAGCATTAGCTGAAGTCTATGCCTGCAAAGACTCATCTGACAAATTTGTTAAAGACTTTGTATCTGCATGGGTCAAAGTGATGAATGCAGATAGATTTGATTTAAGATTAAACTAATATCAAGGAAAGCGGGAAAATGAAATCACTATCGTTCGAAGACTTTTATAAAGTTCCTGAAATTAAGTTTGATATAAATAGATTGCGAAACGACTTAAATCTAATTTTGGAGAAAAAGAAATTTAATTCGCCAGGTGTTACTCACTTTGGAGCAATTCCTCTAAATCAAATTCCAAATAACAAAGACTCTATAGAAGGGAACAATATCAGGGGCAGATATTGGACTATTGCAGATGAGACAGGCAAAGAAGTTTCAAGAGATATTGATATTGATGAATCAAAATATACTCAGTTACTACCAGAGTTCGAGAAAACTTATTTTAAAGAGGTTTATGAAATTCTTAGTAAAAAATTTAAACTAGGAAGGGTAAGGCTTTTATTGAAAGAGCCAAGATCAACACTAAGCTGGCACAAAGATCCAGAGTGTAGATTGCATATTCCGATAGTAACTAATGCAGGTTGTTCAATGGTCATCGAAAATGTTGCAAAACATTTGCCTGCGGATGGACATGTATGGATTACTAATAATACAAAGTATCATAACTTTTTTAATGGAGGGGAACAGGCTAGAGTTCACTTAGTTGCTTGTGTTCTTGAAAGCCCGTTTAAAGAATAATGGAAGTTACCAACGGTATTTTTAAAGCTGCTGGCCAGATTTATTCCAATAACAGAGGCTCTATTTTAAGAACAATTGTTTATACAGTTGGTCATTTTGCAATTGCTATAACTGTTTTGATGTTAGTTGCGGATGTATCATTTATGATAGCTTTGACTGATGCAATTGTAGAACCAATTGCCAATTCTATTTGGTATTTCATTTTAGATAAGTGGTGGGCAAGTAGATCAAAAAGTAAATAATAATCATTATCAATAAGCATTTAGGAAAAATTTAATAAGGATAATTTGTAGTAATAATAATTATTCGCAAAAAAAATGCGTAAATAATAATTATTCGCAAGGATATTTGTTGAAAATAATTTTTTCATATTTAATTTTTAAAATATGCAAATAGAAAATTATAATTGTAAAAAATGTGGATTAACAATTTCTTCAACTTGTTCTAAGTGTGATAAAATAGTTGATGTCGAAGTCCTTGATGATGGATGTATTGTTCAAAAGACTAAATGTGTTGATTGTGCGAATGCTCCAGTAATTAAAGATGTATGTGTTCAACAAAAATAATTATTAAATACATTTAAATTAAAGGGTTAGTTGATTTTTCCCCAAAGATTTTCCTCATCAACCCACCCTTTAAAACTTTTCGTTTCTACTAAGCACCAATTTCTCTCACATTTTTTTACTAACAATAATCTTCCAGTTTCTATCTTAGCCAAGGGTTTAGAATATTTAGTTGGTTTTTTGAAAAGAATTTTATTTGATACAGTTATAAAGGATTTTGATTGCTTCAATTGAGAAATATGTATCCACCCACCATTTTTTTTATTATCAATTATTCTTCTAAAATTTTCTTTTTTATCAATCACTTTTACTGGTAAGTTTATTTTCTTGTAAATATACTTTATTGGATAATCAAAACTTGGACCATATCTTACGTTTACTTTATCATTTTTAAGCATTAAAAATTTTTCATTATCTTCAGAGATAGCATTCGAGGTAAAAAATATTATTATTAAAATCTTGAAGATTAATTGCACAAACAACCTTTTTTTTTAGTAAATTTTATTTTTCTAAATTCAAGTTTTTTCAGATTAACAACCAGAATTGACGAGTGAAGACTTTTATCTGATGAAATTATGTTTTTTAAAACTTCGTTTGCCTGCATACTCCCAATTATATTTGATGTAGTTCCTAATATTCCCTCACTTTCACAATTTAAAACTTCATCAGAAGGTTCTGACTGGTAAAAACACTTTAAACATGGACTTGATTTATTGTTAAAATCGAATGAAAAAATGTGTCCATCAAATTTGCTAATAGCACCAACTATTAATTTTCTTTTATATTTTAATGAAAATTTATTTATTAAAAATTTAGTCTTAAAATTATCTGTTCCATCTACAATTATATCGAAATCTTTAACAATCTTATTTAAATTTTTTTCAGAAGCTTTTTCTTTTAATATTTTGACCTTTACATCTTTATTAATTAATTTTATTCTTCTTTTAAAGATATCAACCTTAAATTTTCCAACATCTTTTGAAGTATACAAGATTTGTCTTTGAAGATTTGAAATATCTACTTTATCGTGATCAATAGCACCTATGTACCCTACACCGCATCTAGCCAACAAATCTGCAACTGGACTACCTAATCCACCAATTCCTACAATTAAAACTTTTGAATTAATTATTTTCTTTTGCCCTAATACACCAATATCCTTAAGTATTATTTGCCTAGAGTATCTCTCGAGGTTTCGTTTTGATAAAGAATTTTTCACTTACCTGTTGATCCAAATCCACCTGAACCTCTAATTGTTTCAGGCAAAGCTTCTACCGTTTCAAAATCCACTTTTAGAATTGGCATTAATATCATTTGAGCAATTCTATCATCGTTATTTACTGTAAAGTCTTTATCTCCATGATTAAATAAAATTACTTTTATTTCTCCTCTATAGTCACTATCAATTGTTCCAGGAGTATTTAATACACTTATATTATTTTTAGCTGCTAAACCCGATCGCGGCCTGATCTGAACTTCGGTATCCTCAGGTATTGCAATAGATAAACCTGTTGGTACTAAAGCGTTTTCGCCTGGTTTAATTACTATTTTCTTTTCAATGAATGCAGTCAAATCTAGTCCAGATGAACCTGTTGTTTTATATTCTGGCAGTTTAACTTTTTTGTCTAATTTTTTAATTAAGACTTTCACTATTAAGTTAATTAATCTGTTGAATTACTCTTTTGACTATTTCTTCAGCGACCAATGATTTACTCATCTTTTCAAAATTTTCTTCAGGTCTATCTTTGTAAAATATAGAAATTTTATTAAAATTGGACTCGAATCCTATAGTTTGATCTGAGACATCGTTTGCAATTACCCAGTCGCAATTTTTTTCATTCAACTTCTTCTTTGCATTTGTTGAAACATTGTTTGTTTCTGCTGCAAAACCAATAGTTATTTTTGGTCTTAATGAATTATGATTAGATATATGATTTAAAATATCAATATTTTTTTCTAGCTCCAAGTTAAATTCTTCATTCTTTTTAATCTTTGTACTTTTATAATTTTTCACTTTAAAATCAGAAACAGCTGCAGAAAAAATAGCTACGTCCGTTGGTAGATTATTTAAACTTTCTTTGAACATCTCCTCGGCTGTTTCAACACTTATAAAATTAACACCATCCAAAGGTTTAATGCTTGTCTTTCCAGAAATAAGTGTCGTATCAAATCCATTGTCTCTAAGGCATTTGGCTATTTCATATCCTTGTTTGCCACTAGATTTATTTGTAATAAATCTTACAGGATCAATATATTCAATAGTTGGTCCGGCAGTAACTAAAGCTTTTAATTTTTTATTTTTATCTAAATTAGAAAAATAATTTTTAAGCGTATTTATTATTTCATTTGGTTCCGTCATTTTTCCTTCACCATATTCACCACATGCCATATCTCCTATCTCTGGCCCAATAATTTTATATCCAAAGCTTTTTAATTTTAATATGTTTATTTTAGTAGAAGGGTGCTCCCACATTCTTACATTCATTGCCGGTGCTAAAAATATTTGTTTGTTAGAAGCTAATAAAACAGTAGACGCCAAATCTTCTGCATTTCCTGAGGCTACTTTAGATATGGTATTAGCTGTAATTGGTGCAACTAATACAGCATCAGCCCATCTTGATAAAGATATGTGGTCCATCTCAGCTTCGTTTTCTGCACTAAATATATCGTCATAAACTTTTTCTTGGGAAAGAGACGAAACAGATAGTGGAGTTACAAATTCTTTTGCATTTTTTGTTAATATAGTTTTTACACGAGCACCATTTTTCTTAAATAATCTTATTAACTCAAGACTTTTGTAAGCAGAAATTCCACCACATATAATCAACAGTATTTTTTTATTCTCAAAATAATTCATCGTCGAGATTAAAATACTACTAATCCTAAAATTACAAGTAATAATAAACCAATGATTGATTGATTTCTGAAAGCTACCATTTCATTTTTTTTTGTATTTAGATCATTATACGTATTAGTATTTTGTGGAATTTGTCCACTTGCAAGAAATGTTAATGCTTGGTTTGCTTTATCCATTATTTGCGGCATTTCTGGTAATCTTTTTATAACTTCTGCAGAATTTTTTAGAGTTTCATTTAATGTTGTTATGGGATCTTTTGTTTCTTTAAGCCATTTTTCAAGAACAGGTCTTGACGTTTCCCAAATGTTTGTCTCTGGATTTAATCTTCTTGCAACACCTTCAACTACTACCATGGTTTTCTGTAGCATGAGCAACTGTGGTTGAGTTTGCATATTAAATTTTTCTGTCACATCAAAAAGTTGTTTGAGTAGTTTACCGCCAGATATATCTTTAATTGACTGACCAAATATTGGCTCTCCTATTGATCTTAGTGCTTGGGCGAGATCATCAACAGGCACTTCTTTTGGAACTAACCCTGCAGCCAAATGAACTTCAGCCACTTTTTTATAATCTCGTTTAATAAATCCATATAAAATCTCAGCAAGAAATTTTTTACTCAAATCATCGAGCCTTCCCATTATACCAAAATCGATAGGAACTATTTGACCGCTATTGTTTATAAAAATGTTTCCTTGATGCATATCTGCATGAAAAAAACCATCTCTAACAGCATGTCTTAGAAAATGTTGAATAATATCTGATGCAATTTTTTTGGTATCTATATTTCTTTTTTCTAACTCTTCTGTTTCTCTTATAGAGACACCTTCAACCCAGTCTAAAGTCATTACATTTTCACTTGTAAAATTCCAATAAATTCTAGGAACTTGAAATCCACTGTCATTCTTTGTGTTTTCAGAATACTCATTAGCTGCAGCGGCTTCAAATCTTAAATCCATTTCTAAATTGGTTATTTCTTTTAGCAAATAAACAACCTCAACTAATTTAAGTCTTTTTGTCTTTTTGATAATTGACTCAGTTAAAAAAGCAAAAAGCATCAAAGCATCAATTTCTTCGTTGAATATTTTTTTTATATTTGGTCGTAAAATTTTTATAGCCACATCTTTAATTGTGCCATTATCATTTATTTGCGCTTTATGAACTTGAGCTATAGATGCTGCTGCCACCGGTTCAGATAGATTTATAATTGAATTAAAATTATCTTCCCCTAGATCCTTTTTGATTATTTCTTTAGCTTTAGATAATTCAAAGGGAGGCAAACGATCTTGTAAACTCTCTAATTGCTTTGATAACTTTTCTCCAATTATATCTGGTCTAGTTGCTAGAAATTGACCTAATTTAATGAATGTTGTACCCATAGATTGCAAGGAGTTTGATAATCTTTCACCTTCGGTTTCATTTACAAAAGAATTATCTTTTTTTGAAAATGATAAAGACAACAAATAGAATAAAATTTTTATTCCAATCGGTGGATTATGAAACTTTGTGAATATACTTAAAGCATCAGATTTTGCTAATTTCCTTCCAAGCTTAAAAAGTATGTATAATTTTTTAATCATATTTTCCAACCTGAATGAATAGCTACTATTCCACCAGAAAAGTTTCTATACTCACATTTAATAAAATTATTTTTCTCCATTAAACCCTTTAATTCCTCTTGATTAACAAATTCTTGGATACTTTTTATTAGATATTCATAAGGTTCTTTTTCACCAACCACAAATTTTCCTATTTCTGGAATTAATTTAGAGTATCTTTTATAGACTAAATCTAAGTTTAAATTTTGAATTTTTGAAAATTCTAAACAAAAAAACCTACCTCCTGACTTTAAAACTCTGTACGCTTCACTTAAGGATTTATTAATATTCTTTGTATTTCTTAAACCAAAACTGATTGTGTAATAATCACATGAATTAGATTTTAAAGGCAATTTCTCTGCCGAACCCTTAATCCACTTGATATTTTTGTAATTTGATAGTCTATTTTTTCCCTTTTTCATCATTCCTTCATTGGGGTCAATACAAAATAATTCTATATTTTTATTTGAACTATTATCGATAAAAAGTTTTGCTATATCACCTGTGCCACATGCAACATCTGCTAGAATTTTATTTTTACCTGGGTTCATCCAATTTATTAAATTTCTTTTCCAGATTCTATGAACTCCGAGTGACATCAAATCATTCATGATGTCGTATTTATCATAAACTTTATCAAAGACACCTTGGACTAGACCTTTTTTATTTTGAAGATATTGTTGCATAAAATAAATAATATTAATTAATATAATAATAAATGCCAGAATTGCCAGAAGTAGAAGTTGTTAAAGAGTCACTTAGTAGAACAATAACAGGAAAAAAAATAAAAAAAGTAAGTATAAAGAATAGGAATTTAAGGTACAAAATAAAAAAAGGTTTTGAAACAAGACTTCAGTCAAAATCAATAAAAAAAGTTAAGCGGTTTTCAAAATATATCATACTAGTTTTAAATGATGAAAAATTTTGCTTAATTCATCTTGGAATGTCTGGCACTATACATCTCTTAAGAAAAAATATTTTAAATCAAAAAACAAATGCAAGTTTTTATCACAGTCCTTATTTACCAAAAAAACATAACCATGTGTTTTTGGAATTTGATAACATAAAAATTATATATAATGATCCCAGAAGATTTGGTTATTTCAAATTATTTGAAAATAAGAATAATTTAGAAAATTTTATAAATAACTATGGTCCTGAGCCTTTTTCTTCAAAATTTAATCTCAACTACTTAAAAAAATATTTTTATAAAAAGAAAAAGAATATTAAAAATTTTCTCTTAGATCAAAAGTTTGTCTCAGGTTTGGGGAATATTTATGCAAGTGAAATTTTATTCAGCTCTAAAATAAATCCAAAAAAAAAAGCAAAATCTTTAAGTGATAACGATTGTATTAATATCATTAAATATTCAAGAAAAATTTTAAATTTAGCGATAAAAAAAGGTGGGTCTAGTATCAGAGATTTTAAAAATATAGTTGGTAAAAATGGATCTTTTCAAGATAACTTTAAAGTATACAATAGAGAAAATAAGAGTTGTCTTTCACCAGGATGCAAAGGGACAATAAAAAAAAAATTTATCACTAATAGATCAACATTTTTTTGTAATATTTGTCAAAAATAAAAAATTATTATATTGACCGTATAAATTTCTCGTTATATACAATCGCGCTTATGGCAAACACTAAATCAGCTATTAAACGAATAAGACGTATATCACGTCAAACAACGGTAAATAAGTCTAGAAAAAGCAGGTTTAGATCTGCAATAAAAAAAATGAATTTAATTCTTGATAAAAAGGACAAAAAAGAAGCTTTAGCATTCTTGCCAAAATTAAACTCTGAATTGATGAAAATAGCAAAGACAGGGGTGATAAAAAAGCAAAACGCGTCAAGAAATATTTCTAGAATAACAAAAAAAATAAATTCCTTATAACAACTTTTAGTTTACTTAAAGAAATTACAACCCTAGAGATTATTTTTTCAATTAAAAAAAGAATCTTTTAATCTTTTAGTCCCAAGATAAAAAAAAAATAAAAAAAGTAAATTTAAGATTACTAATTTTAAGTCCCTAAAAATAGATTCAATTATTAATTTATACAATTGTAAATTTTATTTTTTTTTGAGAATAAAAATAAATTTATTGCATTGAATTATGAATAGGAGTTTAACAGACTCTCATGAAAAATAATCTCACGAACATTAAATCAGACAATATTAATAAGATTGATTGGAAATTATTACAAAATGAAATGAAAAATAAGTTTGGTTCTGAGATTTATGATAGTTGGTTAAAAAAAATTGATTTGGTTGATGAGTTTAAAAATTATGTTTTATTATCTGTTTCGACAAGATTTATCAGAGACTGGATAACTTCAAGATATTTAGATCAAATATTACAAATAATTAAATTATATAAAAAAGATATTTCCAGAATAGAATTTGTGATTAACGAGAATATAAAGAACAAAAATACTGATGAAATAAAACCAGATAATTCATCTGATAATGAAAAGGTTTCATTCATTAAAGATTCATATCTTCAATATAATCGAATTGATCCAAATAAAAACTTTGAGAATTTCTTGCTAGGGAAAAGTAATAAACTAGCTTTTGAAGCCGCAAAAAAAGTCTCTGAGCAAATAGCCCACTATAACCCTCTGTATATTTATGGTGGAGTTGGAATGGGTAAGACACATTTGTTAAATGCAATTGGTTTAAGTTTGAAAGAAAAAAATAAAGTAATGTTTATTTCAGCTGAAAGATTTATGTATCAATTTGTAAAATCGATAAAATCCAATGACATGGTAAAGTTTAAAGAGTATTTTAGAAATACCGATATATTTTTGATTGATGATATTCAATTTATGAATGGAAAAGAAGCTATGCAAGAAGAGTTTTTTCATACATTCAATGTTTTGCTAGAGAAAGGATCTCAAATTATTGTATCAGCAGATAGACCACCAAACAAATTAACTAGAATACAAGAAAGAATTAAATCCAGATTCTCAGGAGGACTAGTAGTTGATATCCAAAATGCAGATTTTGAATTAAGATACAATATAATAAAATCTAAAAATGATGATCTCAAAATTCATGATCCAAATAATATTAAAATTAGTGACGAAATCATAAAATTTATCAGTACAGAAGTTAATACTAGTATCAGAGAACTTGTAGGAGCATTTAATAGAATAGTATCTTTCTCAAGAATTTATGGAAAAACTCCTTCGATGTCAGAGGTAAAAGTAATATTAAAAGATCTCTTAAATTTAACTGAAAATAAAGTTGATATAGATAATATTCAAACAATAGTTTGTAAATATTTTAAAATAAGTAAAAACGAAATGTTGTCACCAAGAAGGTCAAGATATCTTGTAAGACCAAGACAAACTGCTATTTATTTGGCAAAAATGCTGACATCTAAATCTTTGCCAGAGATAGGTCGATCATTTGCCAATAGAGACCACACAACTGTTATTCATTCAGTCAAAACAATAGAAAAATTAAGAAAAGATGATAATGAATTAAATTTAAGCATTGATAGCCTAAAGAATAAAATATTATACAAACAAGAAAATGAAATTTAGTGTTAATCAACAAGATTTGCAAAAATCTTTAGGTTACTGTCAGGGTGTAATAGAAAAAAGAAGCACTTTACCTATTCTCTCAAATATTTTGATAGAAGCAGCAAATTCAAAATTAAAAATTACAGCAACAGATTTAGATTTAATATTTGTAAATGAAATTTCAAATATTAAAATTTTTGATGAAGGCAAAACAACTACTTCTTCATCAATTATGTTTGATATTGTAAGAAAAATACCCTCTGGTAGTCAGATAAATTTTGAAAACTCTGGAGAAAGTAAATTACAATTAGAATCAAATAAATCTCTATTCAATTTAAATTCTATAAATGCTTCTGAATTTCCGATTACAGATGAAAATTTCAATGAAAATGAATTTACTATAAATTCAAAAGATTTATTAAAACTTTTAAACAAATGTAAATTTTCGATTTCAAATGATGAAACAAGGCATTATCTTAGTGGTATTTTTTTCCATCAGACCCAAACAGATGATAAGAATTTTTTAACTGCAGCCGCAACAGATAGCCATAGAATGTCTATCTCAAAAATAAGACTAAAAAATAAAATTGAATTTGAACCAATAATACTTCCAAAAAAAACTATATTTCAATTATGTTCTCTTCTAGAAGATTATGATGGTGAGGTTAAAGTCTCAAATATTAAATCCAAAATTAAATTTGAACTTAATAATAGTATTTTGATATCAAAGTTAATCGATGGAAAATTCCCTAATTATATTCAAGTTATCCCTAGAGAGAATCAAAAAAAACTTGAAATAGATCTAAAATCTTTTCTAAATTCCGTCGACAGAGTAGCATCAGTTTCTCTAGATAAAAAAGATGGTGTAAAATTTAATTTGACTAAAGATAATTTAGATTTATCTGTCAATAACACTAACAGTGGTGATGGTAAAGAAAGCCTATCTGTAAAATTTGAGACAGATTTAGATATAAGCTTTAACTCTAGATATTTGCTTGATATAGCATCCCAACTAAATGGTGATAATATTGAAATATATTTGAAAGATACTGGATCTCCTGCGTTAATAAAAGATCCTGCAGACTTTGACAGTATTTATGTTGTAATGCCTATGAAAGGTTAGTTAGCTAGACCAAGTTCGGAATAAATTTCTTTTTGCAATAATTTTACAAATTCTGTTTCTTCGATACCTGTATTAATTGGTTTTAAAATAGAAATAGTAATCGTTTTATTGGGTATCATTTTTCCAGATTTTGGCCATACTCTTCCAGAGTCAATAGCGACGGGTTGACATTTTACATTTAATTCTCTGTAAATTCTTCCAACTCCCTTTTTAAAAGGAATAATTTCATCTGGTAGAACTCGAGTAGCTTGTGGAAAAATTATTACAGGTCTTTTTGTTTTTTCCATAACTTCTTTAATTTTTTCAGTAAAATTAAGGTTTTCTTTAGAAACTTTATTTCTATTCACAGAAATAGAATCTATCTTTCTTAAATACCAACCAAATATCGGAATATTTAATAGTTCTTTTTTAAGAATAAAAATTGGCGAATTAAATATTGTTTGTAAAAAAAAAGTTTCAAACATCGATTGATGAGAGCATGCGATGAAGAAATTTTCGTTATTAATTATGTTTTCTTGACCTTTTATTACTATGCTGGTTGAGTAAAAAATTTTTAAACAGAATGAGGACCAGTATCCAAAAAGTTTGCCTCCAAAAAGAGTGATTTTCTTTGGTAGTAATAAAGATGGAAGAAAAATAATACATATTAAAATTAATCCAGAAAAAAATATACTTTTAAAGAGGATATTTCTCATTATAAGTTTTAAGTTAGATAATATCTGTTATTTTTTGTCTTTTTCTTATAATCTTTACTTTATTTCCTTTAATCAAAATTTCAGCAGGTCTTAATCTAAGATTATAATTAGATGATAATGAATAACCATAGGCACCTGTATCGCAAATAATCATAATATCATTTTCTTTTATATTCTGAAATTTCCTTTCTGTTAAAAATTTGTCAGTTGTTTCACATACTGGGCCTACAAATTCTAATATTTTCTTTGATCGTGACATATTTCTTAGGGATGGAATTATCCTATGTTTTGCATTATACAAAGCTGGTCTTATCAAATCATTCATTGCCGCATCTAATATAACAAATGTTTTTGTTTTGTTATGTTTTAAATAAATTACTTTAGATGCAAGTATACCAACATTTCCAATTATAGATCTACCAGGTTCAAAAATTATTTTACAATTGTATTTATTTCTAAATTTAATTATTGATTTTTTATATTTTGTATAATTAAGTTTTTTCGTTTTATTGTCATAATTAATCCCCATTCCCCCACCTAAATCAATAAACTCAAATTTATAATCTAAACTTCTTAAAAGTTTATCAAGAACATTTAGCATTTTTTCGTAGGGTTTGTGGTTTAAGATTTGACTACCGATATGAACGCTTAAGCATTTAATATTTATAAATTTTGATTGTTTCATCAAATTAATAATTTTTACAAAAGTCTTTTTATCTACACCAAATTTATTTTCACTCTTACCAGTTGAAATTTGTTTCAATGTTTCAGCATCTGTATCTGGATTTAATCTTAGTCCTATATCAACAACTTTATTTAGTTTTTTTGCAGCCGCTTCAATCGCCAAAACTTCACTCAATGACTCAGAATTTATTAATAATATTTTTTGCTTAATTGCGTACTCAATTTCATCTTTTGTTTTACCAACTCCAGAGAAAACTATTTTGTTTTTGTTAATACCAGCCTTAAGTGATGCATATAATTCACCTTTTGAAACCACATCTGCTCCAAGGCCAAGTTTTTTTATTTCTTTTAATAGTGAAATATTAGAATTAGATTTTACAGAAAAACAAATTAAAGGTCTTATTTCCTTAAAAGCTTTTTTAAAATTCTCTACATTTTCTCTTAAATTTTTATAAGAGTAGCAGTATAGAGGTGTATTAAATTTTTTTGTCAGACTCTCAACGTTTTTTCCTTCAATAAAAAATTTATTGTTTAAATATCTCATAATACTTTTTGAATATTCTTACTTAATTCAGATTTATACTCTGGATCGCCTTTACGCCCACAAGCAACTACAAAATATAAACAAAGTATAATAATTAAAATTTTTTTACTCATTTTTTGCTTTTTTTATCATTTTCTTAACGTTCTCAAAAGAAGTTCCGCCATAAGATTTTTTTGAAATAATTGAATTTTCTAGATTTAGTATTTTATAAACATTTAATGTAAGTTTTGGCTCAATTTGATTTATTTCTCTCAATTCTAGTTCGTGAAGTTTTTTGTTTTTTTTTTCAGCTAGATTAATTATTTTCGCTGTTTGTATGTATGCTTTTCTAAATGGATATCCAAGTTCTCTTACAATGTAATCAGATAAATCTGTAGCTGTAGTAAAACCTTTTTCCGCAAGGGATAGCATACTTTTTTTATTTATTATTAAATTTTTTAATACATCATTCAATAATGATAGCGATATTTTTAATTGATCATTTGTTTTAAAAACAATTTCTTTGTCATCCTGTAAATCTTTAAAATATGATAAGGGTAAGCCCTTTAATATTGAAATCATAGAATTGATATTTCCAATAAATATTCCAGTTTTACCTCTCAAATATTCCAATGGATCAGGATTCTTTTTTTGTGGCATTATAGAAGAACCGGTTACTAATTTATCATTTAAAGTTATCAAGTTGAATGCATCAGAATTCCAGATTATTAGTTCTTCAGCAATTCTAGAAATATGTAAAGAGCAAGCCAGAGAGGAATACAAAAAATCTAAAACAAAATCTCTATCAGATACAGTATCTACAGAATTGTTTGTTGGTTTTTTAAATTTAAGTTTTTTTGTGGTGTAATTTCTGTCAATTTTAAAAGAGGTGCCAGATAAAGCCCCTACACCTAAAGGATTTTCATCTAAAAATTCTAAATTATTCTTAAATTTTTTCTTATCTCTCTTAAACATTTCAACATATGCTAGTAGATAATGTGCTAAAGATAGTGGTTGTGCATTTTTTAAATGTGTAAATCCTGGCATAATTGTTCTGATATTTTTTTGTGCAAGATTTAGAATATTTGAATTTGTATTATCTAATAAAATTATTATTTTTTTTGTTGCTTCTTTTAACCATAATTTAAGGTCGGTAATTACCTGATCATTTCTAGATCTAGCAGTATGAACATATCCAGCATCGTCACCAATAAGTTCAAATAATCTGTTTTCTATATTCATATGAATATCCTCTAAATCATAATTAAAATTGAATTTCTTTTTTACAATTTCATTTTTAATTCTTTTTAATCCCCAAATTATTTTATTTTTTATCCTGAAATTTATAATTTTCTGTTTGTGAAGCATTTCGACATGAGCAATTGATCCCTCGATATCTTCTTTAAATAGTCTTTTATCTATTGGCAATGAACCACCAACTTTTTTAAATAAAGTTGACGCATTCTTCTTAATTCTTGTACCCCAAATTGGTTTATTGTTTTTATTTTTACTCATGTTATTCAATTACAAATTTATGAAATTTATATTTATATCCATTAAAATAATATTACTTTACTTCATATCACTTAGTTATTCATATTCAATAGAAGCGCCTAATATAAAAAATCTAATAATTTACGAGAATAAACAAAAAATTAAGTTTTTTGATTTTTTAAATGAGGCTGGAAATAAAGTTAATTTGAAAGATTTTGAGTCTGAATTAATTATTCTGAATTTCTGGGCAACATGGTGTGCGCCTTGTAGAGAGGAAATGCCATCTTTAAGTAATCTTCAAAAACTTAAGGATGAAAAAAAATTAAAGATTATCCCAATAAATATAGGTGGAGAAAATATTAGTAAATCTAAAAAGTTTTTTGATGAACTGCTCATAGAAGAATTACAAGTTTTTGTTGGCGATGGTGCCGGAATTGCAAAAAATTTAAAATTAAGAGGAATACCCACAACACTATTCATTGATAGAGATGGTTATGAGTTTGCAAGAATTGTTGGCTCAATAGATTTTAACAGTGATGAATTTTTAAATTGGTTAAATGAATTAAATTAATTTTTATAAAAGTAAGCTAATGCTACAAGCACAATTATAGCAACAAATTGTAGTAAAACTCTAAGCTGCATTAATTTGTTAGATGTTTTTTTATCTCCGTCTCCTTTAAAAAGAGTTCTAATTCCAAGAATTAAGACTACAGCTACAGCTGCAAGCAAAACAATCGCTGCAGTTTTGACAAATATTTCAGAAATCATTCTTTGATTTTAGTTTCTTTTTAAAATAAAAAAACATAATTACTTATCTATGACATTTTGCCTTGAATCAACAATTATAAAACCTGAAAATGGGTCTGACATCAAAAATGCAGTAATTTTACTTCATGGATATGGTGGAGATGGAAAAGATATAAGCATGTTAACTCTAAATTGGAAAAGGTTTTTAACCAATACAGTATTCTTATGTCCCAATGGACATGAACCATGTAAAATTAATCCAATTGGTTATCAATGGTTTGATTTAGAAACAAATGATAAAAATTATATTTTAAATGAAGTAAAAAAAGCTGAAGATAAATTAAGAAAATACATTGAGGAAGTTAAAGCAGAATATAATTTAGAAAATTCAAAGATATGTTTATCTGGATTTAGTCAGGGTTGCATGATGTCAATAAACTTGGGTTTAACTTCTGAAGATCCCTTTAATTGTATTGTTGGATTTTCTGGAAAGATTATAGATAAAGAGGAACTTAGTTTAAGATTAATTTCTAAAACAAAAACTTTATTAATTCATGGTGAAAAAGATGAAATAGTTCCACCCTACAATTTATTGGAAGCAAAAGATTTTTTTACGCGAAATAATATTAGTATAGAAACTTTAATAATAAAAGACTGCGACCATCATATACCAGTAGAAGCCTCAAGCAATGCATTAAAATTTATCAAAAATAATTTTGATTATTAAAGATAATTAAATTTTTTGTTACATTGATTAATGTTAATATATAATATATTAAATAATTATGACTATGATGATCAATGAAAACCTTTCACTCGAAAAATGTCCAGCTCTAGTTCTTAACGCAGATTATAGACCATTAAGTTATTATCCTTTATCATTATGGTCATGGCAAGACGCTATTAAATCTGTATTTTTAGATAGAGTCTCAATTGTAAGTCATTATGATAGAATGATAAGAAGCCCATCATTCTCTATGCAGTTACCGAGTGTTATTGCATTGAAATCTTTTATAAAGCCTCGTTCAAATCCAAATTTCACAAGGTTTAACGTTTTCTTGAGGGATAAGTTCAGTTGTCAATATTGCGGAAGTAATGACGAACTAACCTTTGACCATCTTCTTCCCAGATCAAAAGGAGGTAAAACTGATTGGGAAAATGTTGTTACTGCTTGCTCAGCATGTAATGTAAAAAAAGGTGGAAGATTGCTAAAAAATTCTGGAATGAAGTTAAATCAATGGCCTTTTCAACCAACAACAGAAGATCTCCATAGAAACGGGAAGAATTTTCCTCCTAATTTTCTACACAGTAGTTGGATGGATTATTTATATTGGGATGTTGAATTAGATCCTAGTTAAATTTTTTCAGAGATATTTATAGCAATTTTTGAGCCAGTTTTAATAATTTTATCCATTACTGAATATAATCCTTTTTTTGTTGCGCCGTGCTCATATGCAATATCCTTATGTTCCAATTCATCAGCTCTAAATTTTTTAATTTTTTCTCTAAGTTTTTTCTCATCATCTTGTAATTGATCTATTTGACTTTGGTAATGTTTATCAATTACTTCCTCTACAGAGGCTGTACACAGCATTGCTGCCTTTTTTCCTAATATTGTTGATCCGAAACCCAAACCTACTCCCAATAAATCCCATAGTGGTAAAAATTTAGTTGGTTTTATATTTCTTTCTCTGATTTCATTTTCAAAAAAATCACTATGTTCTTGCTCATGTTCTCTCATTTCTTCAACTAATTTTAATAGTTCAGGATCCTTTTTAAAAGTTTTCAGTGCTAAAAGTTGACCTTCATATATTTTAATTGCACCTCTTTCACCTGCGTGATCAACTCTAATAAATTCTTCTAATTTTTTCTTGTTAGTCCTTTTCATAAACAAGAGCTCTTAGCGAAAATAATACAATTAGTAAAGATGTTAAAAAATTCAATCCAGATAAAGATATGCCTAAAATAGTAAACTCTACATCTTTACAATTTTTAACCATTTCAAGACTTTCGATTATTTTTTCTT
Source organism: uncultured Pelagibacteraceae bacterium (assembly GCA_902599485.1). Classification (GTDB taxonomy): domain Bacteria; phylum Pseudomonadota; class Alphaproteobacteria; order Pelagibacterales; family Pelagibacteraceae; genus Pelagibacter. Next base: position 64,284 of record CACKFP010000001.1, read on the forward strand.
TATTTGTAATATCTATATTTGTGTTTGTACAACCAGCATATTCTTCAAAAAAGCCATTTTCTATACCAAAATGATATCCTGCAAGAGCAGTGCTTAGTGTGAATGTAATGATTAAAGCAACTAATATTCTATCAGATTTAAAATAGTTATATCCCAGAAAACAAATGAAGATCGCTACTAAAAAAGGAATTCTTTGATAAATGCACAATTTACACGGCAAATACCCAAGAACTTTCTCAACATAGATTGCGGATAATATGGCAATAATTGAATATATAAAAATTAATAAATAAATATTTTTTCTTTTTAAAATAAAATTCATTTTAGTTCATAAAGTTTTGTAAAAATTTATAAATTATAAAAGCAAAAACTATTAATGTAATTGAGATTATAATTGAAACTTTAAGCAATTTTTTTTCAATTATTTTTTTCATAGCTGGACCAAAATTTCCAACCAAGAAAGCTATTATAAAAAATCTAGATCCTCTTGTTAGTAAGGATACAATTATAAAATAGACAATATTAAATTGAACAAACCCACTAGTTATTGTGAGTAATTTAAATGGGATGGGTGTAAAACCCGCTATAGCTAGCAACGTTGCCCATGCAAAAACTCCTCCATCTGATGAAATTTTATCTTTTAAAAATGAAGTATTATCTACACCGTAAAGTTCAAAAATCTTAATGCCAATTTCATTAAAAAAAACATATCCTATGAAATATCCCAAACATGCTCCTAAAACTGATCCAGTCGTAGCAATAATTGCTATCTTCATCCATCTTTGTCTGTCAGCAATAGTCATTGGAATAATAAGAACATCTGGTGGAATGGGAAATATGAAACTTTCAATAAAAGATATAAATCCTAAAATTTTTTTAGAACTTTTATGTCCTGCAAGTTTAATTGTTTTGTTAAATAGTTCCTTAAACATATTTTCTTTTAATATAAATAATGTTTTAATACTATTATTTATATTCTATGAAATTAAAAATAAATGGGCGAATGGCGGAACTGGTAGACGCGTTGGACTCAAAATCCAATAGTAGCAATACTGTGAGAGTTCGATTCTCTCTTTGCCCACCAAAAATATATGAACTTAAAACAAATTAATAATTTAACAGAATTATTTTCTGATCAATTTAATAAACAAATTAATAAAGACAAAATCTTATTGTCAACTTTAGGTGACAAAAGAAAAAATTATTCTTGGCAGGAAACACATGATTTTATTAATTTAATTTCTAATGAATTAAGAAAAGTAATATCAAAGGGTGATAGATGCTTATTAGTTTCTGAAAATAGACCTGAATGGTTTATAACAGATTTATCAATTATGTTATCTGATGGAATAACTGTGCCAGCATATACAACTTATGCTGAAAAAGATTATGATTATATCCTAAATGATTGTACCCCAAGTATAATTTTTGTTTCAAATAATGAGCAATTCAATAAGCTAAAAAATATTATCCATGATAAAAAATTTATAAAAAAAATATTTTCGTTCGAAAAATTAGATAATATTGAAATCGAATATATTAATTTTGAAGACTTAATCCAAAATAACAATACAAAAAATTCTTCGCTTCATAAATCTGTAGCTTTAAGAAAAGATCCTTCATGTATAATTTATACATCAGGTACTCAGGGAAATCCCAAAGGAGTAATTTTAAGTCACGGTGGGATATTGAATAATTGTGAGGGTGCGATAGATATCCTAAAACCATTATTATCTAATGAACAGCCTAGGTTCCTTACATGGCTTCCACTTTCACATTCTTACGAGCACACTGTTCAATTTGTACAAATTACTGTCGCAGCTAGAATTTTTTATGCAGAGAGCATTGACAAATTAGTAAAAAATATGGGTGACTGTTCACCAGAAATTATGACGGCTGTACCAAGATTTTATCAAAATCTTTATCAAAAAATTAATGCAAGTTTTAATAAATCTACAGGATTGAAAAAAAAATTGATATTTAAAATGTTAGAATTAGGTCTAAAAAAAATAAAAAAAGTAAATTTAACTTTTTTTGAAAAAATATTAGACAGTATCTTAGAGAAATTAGTCAGAAAAAAAATAAAATCTCAATTTGGCGGATCTCTTAAAACATTCGTTTCAGGAGGCGGTGCACTAGACAAAGAAGTTGGATATTTTTTGAATGCTATTGGTTTACCAACTCTTCAAGGTTACGGCCTAACCGAGACATCTCCAGTTGTTAGCTGTAATCCAATAGATGATATCAGAATAGATACTGTTGGCCCACCATTTAAGGGAAATGCAGTAAAAATAGCTGAGGATGGTGAAATTTTAGTAAAAGGTGAAAATGTAATGTTGGGTTATTGGAATAATAAAGAAGAGACCGATAAAGTCTTGAAAGATGGGTGGCTGCACACTGGTGATATTGGAGTATTTGAAAATAACTATTTAAAAATTACTGATAGAAAAAAAGATATTCTTATTACACCCGGTGGGGATAATATTTCTCCACTAAAAATTGAAAATGAATTAGTAAATTTAGAATTTATTGATCAAGCTGTAGTATATGGAGACAACAAGCCTTACTTGGTAGCGTTATTGGTATTAAATGATGAATTTATTAATATTACAAACGAAGAAATTAATAATGCAATAAATAATTTAAACAATAAACTTTCAAAAATAGAAAATATTAAAAAGTTTTTTTTAATAAAAGAAAAATTTTCAATTGAAAATGGAATGTTAACACCAACATTAAAGTTAAAAAGATACAAAATTATAAATAAATATAAAAATAATTTTGAAAATCTTTATAATTAATTAAAAAAATTTGTTTAATAATCCTTATTTTACTTAACTTTTTTTTAATTAATAATTTTTTATTTATAAAAAAAAAATTTAATTAAATATAAAAAATTATGTAATTGACATAACTATTCAAAAAAATTACAAAAAGGTAATTAAACGAATCAAAAAGATTCGTAATTAAAAAAAAGGGAGCTAAAGATGGCTAAAAGAAGAAAAAAAGCTGCTAAAAAGAAAACTAAGAAAAAAGCTAAGAAAAAAGCTAAGAAGAAAAGAAGAAAATAGTCTAGTATTCTTTTTAACAAACGCTTCTCATGGCGCTTGCGTGAGGAGCGTTTTTTTTTACTTAGCTATTTCCTCTGAAATTTCTTCTTCGGGGGGTTTACTTTCAGTCTTTTGAACCTGTTTTTCAAGATTTCTTTTTAAAGCTTTATCAAGTTTTTTTTGCGTGTCTTCTAAACTAATATTTAAAACTATTTGAAATTCCGTAAGTATTCTATCATAAGCTTTTTCAAAGAGCTGTCTCTCACTATAAGATTGATCAACCATCAGATCATCACCTTTATTCAGATCTCTAACAACTTCAGCTAGTTCATAAATTTTACCAGATGAAATCTTAGCTTCGTATTCTTGAGCTCTCCTGCTCCACATACTTCTTTTAATTTTTGGTTTGCTTTTTAAAATACTGATACATTTATTTACTTGGTTGATTGTAGCTAAAGGTCTTAAATGAGATTGTTTATTAACAGGAACCATCCCATTAGCTTTGTCTTTCTCAAACTTTAAAATATATGTTTCAATTTCTATTCCACCAATACTCATTTTTTTAAATTCAGTGATTTGACCAACGCCATGCTTTGGATATACAACATAATCTTTTACTTTATACTCTTTTTTCTCTGTTTCCTGTTTCTTTACTTTTTTTATCTCTGGTTTTTGCTCATTGTTTTTTGAAATTCTGTGTAAGTTTTCGTTTGAAGTCGAGTTATCTTTTTTTTCTGTCTTTAATTGTTTTTCCTTTATATTCTGTTTTGTAATTTTTTTTTGTGATTTTATTTTTTTCGTTTTTAAAACTTTTTTTGATTTTTTAACTTTAACCACTGATTTTGATTTTTTTGATTTTGTTATTTTATTGGAACTTTTTTTATTGCTTGCTTTTTTTTTTGTTTTAAATGTTTTCTTTAAAGTATTTATCAAACTTATTTTCTTCATTTTTAAATTTCTCATGATCTGGAAGAGGTTCTTTAGCTTCTGAAATATTAGGCCATACTTCAGAATACTTTTTGTTAATCTCTAACCATTTGTCGCTACCACTTTCTGTGTCCGAAATGATAGCATCTATTGGACACTCTGGTTCGCAAACGCCACAATCTATACACTCATCCGGTTTAATTACAAGCATATTTTTTCCCTCATAAAAACAATCAACTGGGCAGACATCAACACAAGTTGTATGTTTACATTTTATACACTTATCATTTACTAAATACGTCATTTATTTAATTTTACTTTTTCTTTTATATCTCCGACCTCTTTTGGATCTAAATATAATAAGCCGGAAAGTCTTCTCATTAGGTTTGTTTCATAAATATCTGCATTTTCATCAGAATAAATTATGTTCCATAATGCTTCTATGACAACCTTTTTCTCTTCTTTGCTTTTATTTTTTACTTCTTTTGTAAATTCTAAAATTTGGTTCGCATCATTTTCTTTTAACTCTGCATCTTCTAATATTTTATCAATGTTATTTTTATCAGCACCCATTTCAATTAAGGCATTTTTTATGATTAATTTTTCTTTTATAGTAAAGTTTTCGTCTATTTTTGCAGAATGAATAAGAAGTGCTGCGATACTAATTAGAGATAAATGATTTTTGTCATTTTTTTTATCTTTTTCTTGAGAAAATAAATTAAACATTATTTTAAATTAAGCTGGTTTAATACACTAAATGGGTTATTAGAATGGTCTTTTTTGTCTTTATTTTTGGAAATTTTCTTTTTTATAGGTAAATATTTTATATAAAATTCCTTATCTTTTTCAAAGATTTTATAATCCATTTTTTTTAATAATTTTTTAAAATTTTCTTTAGAGCAGCCTAGAAGATTTAACATTTCAGGAATTACTTTTATTTCTTCTTTAGTATCTTTTTTAGAATTAAATATTAATAAAAATAATCTTTCGAGAATATCTATTCTTACATATACATCATCAAACTTTTCAAAACCACATAGTAACATAAAATCTTTATTTGCTGATTTTATGTTATTCAAAAAATTTAATCCAAAAGTTGGTGGCAACGCATCCAAATATTTATTATTATAACTTTTCCATAATAATATTCTCAAAGAAACTGCACTAGGTTTAAATAATTTGAATAAAAAAACATGGTATCTTCCAAATTTTACACCTAGTTTTCTTAGTTTCTTTCTTTCATCTTGATTGATTTTTTTTAAGTAATCAGAGATGTTTGATCTTTTTATCACTCCATTATTTTCATAAAGCCTGTAAGCTAAAGCTCTAAGCTCGGGATTATCTTCTTTTATGTTCTTTAATTCAATCAAGCTGCCAAGTTCAGTTTTGATTTTTTTAATTATCCATTTATTTAGATAATTATTTAAATTTTTTGTTTCATTATTCTCAATCATTTCATCAATAATTAAATCAATTTTTGGATTAAGATAATCAGATCCAGCTACTATTTTTGCTATAGGATCATTTTTCCAATAAATTTTAAAATCACCCTTTAATTCTATAAGTCCAGTATCAATTATTTGTTGTATTCGATTAATTATTTCAGGACCTACATTTTGTCTTGCAGCTTTTTTCAAGGATTTAATATCTGCATCCAAAGCACCAGCTTTTAAATCTAATTGAAGTTTTAAACCTTTTAAAATTCCTATGTATTGACCGTTAATTAGTACTTTTTTTTCTTCAACAATTTCGGTTTTAAATTCAATATCCTGTTTTAATCCTTTTGCTAAAACGCTTGCTCTTTTATCAATAAATGTTTTAGTTAGTTCATCATGAAGTCTATCTGATAATTTGTCTTCTAAGTTTTTGGTTCTTTCAATCCAGTAATCCTGATTTTCAACCCAGTTAGATTTGTTCGCAACATATGACCAGGTTCTAACATTAGATATTCTGTTTGAAATCGAGTCTACATTTCCATCAAGTTTATCAAGCATAGAAAGCTGTTTTTTCATATAATGGTTTGGTATTTTCTTTTCTTTGCCTGTCAAAAAGTTAAATACTTTGCTAACAACTTCTAAATGATGACCATAAGTTTTTTTTACAAAATCAGGTATTTGACAGCATTCCCAAAGAATCTTTAAGATATTGGAATTGTTTTCTATTTTACTGTTATTTTCTTTTAAAAAATATTTTAAAACTTTCTCATCTTCACATTCTCCAACTTTTCTCAACCAATCTTTATTAGGTTTTTCATCTAATGAATTCAAAAGATTTTCTTTGTTGTAAAATTTGAGATTAGAATTTCTCCAGAATATATATTGTATTTCTGGAAAATTGTGATTTTCTAAAAATTCAATTTCTTCGGCATTAATTTCATCACACTCTCCAGTAATGCCAAAACTACCATCATTTAAATATCGACCGGCTCTACCTGAAATTTGTCCTATTTCAGAAATTTTAAGCCTTCTTATTTTTTTTCCGTCAAATTTTTTTATATTTGAAAAATAAACATGATCTAAATCCATATTTATTCCCATTCCAATAGCATCTGTAGCAACAAGATAATCCACATCTCCTGATTGATATAAACTAACTTGAGCGTTTCTAGTTTTGGGGCTCAAAGATCCCATAACAATGGCAGCACCCCCTTTCTGTCTTCTAATAAGTTCCGCAATTGCATAAACTTCTTCTGTTGAAAAAGCGATTACTGCACTCTTTCTCTCAATTCTCGAAATTTTTTTATGCCCTCCAAATGAAAGTTTTGACAATCTTTGTTTATTTATAAATTCAACATCATCTCCAAGCTTTTGAATAATACTTTTGATAGTGTTTGAACCCATTAACATAGTTAATTTTTCACCCCTAAGATTTAATAATCTATCCGTAAAAATATGACCTCTCTCGTGATCTGAACACATTTGAATTTCATCAATACCGACAAAATCTAAAACTTTATCTACAGGCATTGACTCTACAGTGCACAAAAAATATTTAGCATTTATTGGGATAATTTTTTCTTCTCCAGTGATTAGAGCAACTTTTGAAATATCTACTTTTTGTATTATTTTGTCGTAAACTTCCCTTGCAAGAAGTCTTAGTGGAAATCCTATCATTCCTGTGTCGAATGAAAGCATAGTTTCTATAGCTAAAAAAGTTTTACCAGTATTTGTAGGTCCAAGGACTGCTGTGATCTTATTTTTTGACATATCAACTTTTAGTATGATCTTTTTTTGGCCTACTATATTTTGTTACTCAAAAAGAACAAAAATAGACTAAAACTAGTCCGAATCAGATAGGAAAAAGTTCTCATTTTCAATTTTTATCATCTAAGGTTAGCATAAATTTTACAATATAAATATAAATTTTTAATGCCTAAAAAACTTTGGGAACCGTCAAGAGAACTTATAAAGAATTCTAATTTATTTCAATACGAGAAGTTTGTTTCAAAGAATTATAAATACAATTTTTCTGGAAAATATAAAAAGTTACTAAACTGGAGTATAAAAAATCCAAAAGATTTTTGGAATTCTATTTGGAACTATTTTGAAATAATTGGAGCAAAAACTGATAAATTTAAACTAACAAAGGACCTTATTAATAGTAAGTTTTTTGTTAATTCAAAATTAAATTTTGCAGAAAATCTTTTAGCTAAAAATTCCAACCAAAAAGCTATCACATTTGTTAGTGAAAATGGTTACAGAGAGCAAAAATCCTGGAAAGAACTTAATATAGATGTAAAAAAAATAATTACATTTTACAAAAAAATAAATATTTCTGAAAAGGATAGGATAGCAGCATATACTCCAAATCAGATAGAAACAGTTGAGTGTTTTTTAGGTGCTAGCGCTATAGGATCAATCTGGAGCTCGTGCTCACCTGATTTTGGTGTACCTGGTGTTATCGAACGTTTTTCCCAAATTAAACCTAAATTACTAGTTATTACTGATAAATATTATTATAACGGAAAGGAAATAAATATTATTGAGAGATTGCCTAAAATATTAAAAAAAATAAAAAGTATAAAATCAGTATTAATTTTAAATTACCCTGGAAAAAAACTAAGAAAATTTAACAAAATTAAAAATATAAAAATTTATAATTTCACTGAGATTAAAAAACTTGAAATAAGCAGAAATAAATTAAAAAAATTTGATTTTGACCACGAATTAGCAATTTTATACTCAAGTGGCACTACAGGTAAGCCAAAATGTATTTGCCATAGATCTGGTGGTGTTTTATTGCAACATTTGAAAGAGCATCAATTACATTGCAATATAAAACCAAATGATAATGTATTTTATTTTACAACTTGTGGATGGATGATGTGGAATTGGCTTGTTACAGCCCTAGCATCTAAAGCATCAATATTGCTATTTGATGGTTTTCCTATGCATAAATCTCCAGAGTTATTGTTAAAAATTGCAAATAAGGAGAAAGTTACTCTATTTGGTATAAGTGCGAAATATATTGATCAACTTATTAAACAGAATGTTAAGGTAAAAGAAAAAATAAAACTCAAGTATTTAAAAACGATTTGTTCTACAGGATCTCCTCTCTCTAAAGATGGTTTTGAATTTATTTACAGAAATATAAAAAAAAATGTTCATTTAGCATCTATTTCTGGAGGAACAGATATTGTCTCCTGTTTTGTAAATGGAAACATTTATTCATCTGTTAACATTGGCGAAATACAAAACAATGGTCTTGGCATGGATACAGCAGTGTTTTCTGAAAAAGGTAAATCAATTTTAAATAAAAAAGGAGAATTAGTTTGCAGAAACCCGTTTCCATCAATGCCTTTAAAATTTTGGAATGATCCTGGAAAAGTTAAATATAAAAAAGCTTATTTTTCAAAATTTAAAAATATTTGGCATCATGGAGATTATGCTGAGAGAAAGAATAATGGGTCTTATATTATTTATGGAAGATCTGATGCAACATTAAACCCAGGCGGTGTTAGACTTGGCACAGCTGAAATTTATTCTGTTGTAGAAAAATTTAAAGAAGTAAAAGAGTCTATCGTAGTAGGTCAATCTTGGGATAATGATGTAAGAGTAATACTTTTTGTAATATTATCAAAAAATAATAGATTAGATGAAAAATTAATTTCGAAATTAAAAACAACAATTAGATATGAGGCTTCTCCAAGACATGTACCTGCTAAAATAATTGCGGTAAATGATATTCCCAGAACTAAGAATGGTAAAATTGTAGAGGTAGCTGTTAAAAATATAATAGATGGCAACAAAATAAATAATATTGAAGCGTTATCCAATCCATCTGCTTTAAATGAATATAAAAATCTTATTGAATTAAAATCGTAATGATCAAAGATACAATCAAAAACTTAAGTTTATCAGCAACACTAAAAATAAATGAAAAATCAAAAGTTATTGAAATTGAAGGAAAAAATATTATTAAGTTTGGATTTGGACAATCACCATTTCCAGTTCCAATTACTATTGTTGAAGAATTAAAAAAAAATGCACATCAAAAAAGTTATTTACCTATCCAAGGATTAGATAAATTAAGAGGTTCAATCGCAAAATATGAGTCAAAAAAGAAAAATTATAATTTTGACTCAGATCAAGTCATAATAGGTCCTGGTACCAAAGAGCTTATGTTCTTGATGCATTTAGCATTTGAAGGCGAAGTTTTATTGCCAGCTCCAAGTTGGGTATCTTATAAGCCACAATCAATAATAGCTAAAAATAACTATAATTGGATACAAACATCTGCAGAAAATAATTGGTTTCCTAAAGCTCAAGAAATAGAAAAAATTATTTTGAAAAAACCAGATAAAAAATATCTTTTATTTCTTAATTCTCCAAATAATCCATCAGGACAAGTATGTGAAAATAAAAAAGAAATTTCTTTAATAATAAAAAAATATAATATTTTAGTTTTATCAGATGAAATTTATTCTGAATTAACATTTGATGAAAATTATATTTCTATTTTCGAACACTGCCCTGATAATGTCGTAATAAGTAACGGACTTAGTAAATGGTGTGGCGCTGGAGGATGGAGACTTGGGTACTTTATAATACCAAAGAAAAAAATTGAATTACTTAAATCTATGAAAGTTTTAGCAAGTGAAACATTTTCCGCCGTAAGTTCACCAATACAGTTTGCTGCAATATCTGCTTTTAATGCTAACCATGATGAATATATCTTAAAATCAAAAAAAATTCTTAAAGCTGTTGGAGAATACGTATATAGAAATTTAAAATCTAATAATATTATTATGAACAAACCCATGGGTGGCTTTTATTTGATGCCTGAATTTTTGAACAAGAAATTTAATAATTCTTCAATTATGTGTGATGAAATTTTAACTAATTTAAATATTGCTTTACTTCCAGGAAGTGACTTTGGATTTGATGAAAAAAGGATGATTGTTCGTCTAAGTTTTACAGATTTTGATGGCGGTATATTTATGAAAAATATCAATGAAAAAACTGATATTAATGATGAGTTAATAAAGTTGTACGCCCCTAGGGTTGTAGAAGGAGTAAATAAATTAAAATCTTGGGTTGAAAAATAATAATCAGTTAAAAAATTCCTTAATTAACAATACTTATACTAACTGAATTTACTAGACACTCGTAGTAATAAATAGTTAGATTCGTTTTTAAAACTTTAGAGAGGGTATATGAAAAAAATATTATCAACAATATCAAGCTCTCTGATTATTTTTGCCGCTATATTTTCATTCGGATCAATAGCAAAATCAGCAGAGTTTTTTACAATAGGCACAGGAGGACCTACTGGAGTTTATTTTCAGACAGGAAATGCTATTTGTAAAATGTTACACAAATCAGCAATTAGTGCTGAACATGGTAGAAAAAAAGGTATGAAAGATAAAGCTTACAGATGTACCGCTCCTTCAACTGGAGGCTCAAATTATAACATCGGACAAATAAAAGATGGCGAGTTTCAATTTGGTGTAGCACAATCTGACTGGCAATATCATGCTTACAATGGATCAAGCAAATGGGAAGGGAAACAATTCAAAAATTTAAGAGCTGTTTTCTCAGTACATAATGAGCCATTTCAAATCTGGGCTAGAAAAAAAGCAAAAGTCAAAGATTTTATGGGTCTCAAAGGAAAAGTAGTAAACATTGGAAATCCAGGTTCTGGTCAAAGAGGAACTATGGAAGAATTAATGAAAGCTATGGGAGTTGACAACAGCTTCTTTAAATCAGTTACTGAGCTAACGTCTTCAGAGCAAGTAAAAGCTCTATGCGATGGTAAAATTGATGCGTTTGGATATTCAGTAGGTTTTCCAAATGGGGCAATGGAACAAGCGGCAACATGTGCAGCTAAAGCAATGCCAATCAATTTAACAGGAGATGTAATTGATGGAATTATTAGTGGAGCTGATTATTATGCATCTGCAACAATTCCAAAAGGTACTTATACTAAACAGAAAAAAGATGTAACTACATTTGGTGTTAAAGCTACTGTAGTAACAAGTGTAGATGTATCTGAAGATTTAGTTTATCAAGTTACAAAAGCTGTTTTTGAAAATTTTGATGATTTTAGAAAACAACATCCAGCTTTTGCTCCTTTAGAGAAAAAAAATATGATAGCTGATGGTTTATCAGCACCACTTCATCCTGGAGCTGTTAAATACTACAAAGAAGCTGGTTTAATGTAATTAAATCTATATAAAAAAAATTGAGGCCCAATATATCTATTGGGCCTTTTTTTTTATATATTAAGCTGAATGTCAGCAGACATAGAAAAAAAAATTGAAAATAAGATTAAAGAAGATCTTTCTCCTACAAGAAACCTATCAGGATTTCATTTAAAGTTAGTTGCAGTTATTGCAATAACCTGGTCTTTATTTCAGCTTTGGTATGCTTCTCCATTTCCATTTTGGCTTAATTTTGGAATGTTTAAAGGTTTACCTGCTAGAGCAATCCATCTTGGTTTTGCACTTTTGTTAGCTTTTTTAATATTTCCATATGTACGGGGTAAAAAAGTAAATTTTATAGATATATTAATTGCGATAACAGGTGCGGTTTGTTGTTTATATATTTATTTTTTTTATGATCAATTAGTAGATAGGGGTGGAATATTACTTAAAATAAATCTTTCCAATAATTTTACTATTCCAATTGAGTTAATACTCGGAATAATTGGAATATTAATTCTTCTTGAAGCCACACGTAGAGTAATAGGCATTCCATTAGTCGTTATTGCGGTTTGTTTTTTGTTATTTTCTTATTTTGGTCAATATGCACCAGATATAATTTCACATGGTGGGTTATCATTAAAACGTCTAGTTGGTTTTCAATGGTTTGATCAAGAAGCAATTTTTGGAATCCCAATAGGTGTTTCTGTTGATTTCATTTTTCTCTTTGTACTTTTTGGAGCACTTTTAGAAACTGCTGGAGGAGGCAAATATTTTTTAGATTTAGCTTTTGCAATGGTTGGAAAAATGCGAGGTGGTCCTGCTAAAGCAGCTATTCTTGGATCTGGTATGACAGGATTAATCTCAGGATCATCAATTGCTAATACAGTTACAACTGGAACATTTACAATTCCAATTATGAAAAAGACAGGTTTTTCAAAAGAAAAAGCAGGTGCAATCGAAGTATCTTCATCAGTTAATGGTCAAATAATGCCTCCAGTTATGGGAGCAGCAGCTTTTGTGATGGCAAGTTTTATTGGAGTTACATATTTTGAAGTTGTCAAACATGCTTTTTTACCAGCTATAATTTCTTATATTGCACTATTTTATATATCTCACCTTGAAGCGCTTAAATTAAATTTAAAAGGTATGGATGAAAACGATATCCCAAAATTAAAAAAAACATTTTTTGAAGGAATACATTTTTTAGTTCCAATATTCGTTCTCATATATCTACTGGTTTATATGAGGCTTACAGCTTCTTACTCTATTTTTTTTGCAACAATAACATTAATTATAGTCAATCTTTTAAATAAAATTTTTAAAGAAAAGAACTTTAAGAATGCTTTAATATATTGGTATAACCAAACTGTTGTTGGTTTCGAAAAGGGCGCCTTGAATATGGTTAGTGTCGGAATAGCAATTGCAACAGCAGGTATTATAGTTGGTGCAGTCGGATCTACAGGTTTGAGCACTAATTTAATAATTGTAATCGAGTCGATTGCAAAAGATAATGTTATTATTCTTTTATTTTTGACTATTATTTTGTGTTTATTGCTGGGTATGGGTTTACCAACCACGGCAAACTATGTTGTTGTAGCGTCTCTAATGGCAACTGTTCTTGTTGATGTTGGAAATGCATCAGGATTTATTTTTCCTTTAATTGCGGTTCATTTATTCGTATTCTATTTTGGTCTAATGGCAGACGTAACACCTCCAGTTGGCTTAGCATCTTACGCAGCAGCTGCTATTTCTGGTGGAGACCCATTAAGAACAGGAGCCCAGGCATTTTGGTATAGTCTCAGAACAGGAATACTTCCTATTGTATTCTTATTTAACAGCGAGTTATTATTAATTGGTATTGAAAGTATATGGCATGGCTTAATGGTCATAGCAACCTCATTGATTGGGATTTTAGTATTTACTTCTGCTACTCAGGGATGGTTTATAAATAAACTGAGATGGTATGAGATTATTATTTTTTTAATAATATCAATATCATTATTATCTCCAGAATTTATTCTAAATAAATTTTACCCAAAATATAACTATTTAAGTATTGAAGAAATAAACAAAAAACAGTTTGATTATAATCAAGAGATAAGAATTAAAATTACTAGGCTTACAGAGTATGGCGAAAGATATAAATTATTTGTAATTGAAAAAAATAGTTTTGATGAAAATTTCAGTTTAGATGATTATGGAATGAGCTTAGTTGTAGAAGATAATAAAACCATAATTGATACTTTAAAATGGAATGGAATTGCAAAAAAATCTGGTTTAGATATGGGAGATATTATTAATGAATTTAAAATTGAAAATCAGAATAGACCAAAAAAAGAAATAATTTATCCTATCGCTCTTATTCTTTTGTCAATCTTTGGTTATTTAAATATAAGAAGAAGAATTTAGCTTAGACCTGCATGGGGTAACCTACGTTGAAGTATTTTCCAAATACCTGTAGCAGATGCAATTATTTTACCTTTACATTCTAAATAGCACTCTAAAAAAACCATGCTTTTTGTTTTTTTTTTAATTTTTACATATCCAAAAATTTCATCACCAATAGTTGAAGGTCCGATAAAGTTAATATTAAGTGTTATAGTTACGCAAGGCTGATTACCCGAAATTCTATGGGCTCCAGATCCACACCCGGTATCTATAATCGATGCTATATACCCACCATGAGTTATGCCAGCTCTGTTAAGATGGTTTTTTTTTATTTTAGTTTTAAATTCATATTTAGTTTTTGAGATATCTCTTAGTAGCAAACCACCATTGTGTCTCATGAAACCTTTTTTAACACTAATTTGTTTAAATTTTTTCATTAAATTATTAAAGTTATTATAAATAATATTATTAACACTATTACAAAAAAATAAATTACAGATTTTTGCAAAGATATTTTCATTTTTCCTTCTTTTTGGTGCGCCTGCTAGGAGTCGAACCCAGAACCTCCTGGTCCGTAGCCAAGCGCTCTATCCAATTGAGCTACAGGCGCTAAATATAATCTATTCTTTTAACATTTATTATTAATTTTACTAAATTTTAATAATGGTCAAAAATATACATCTATTAAAAGTAAATAATATATATATATACAAGTAGCGAAATGAGTGAAAAATTACTAGTTCCAGATATTGGAGATTTTGAAGAAGTAGAAATCATAGAGATTCTTGTAAAAGAAGGAGATAAAATATCTAAAAATGACCCTGTAATAACTTTAGAAAGTGATAAATCAAGTGTTGAAGTACCATCTGCTTTTGAGGGTGTTGTAGATAGTATTAACATAAAGATTGGTGATAAAGTTTCTAAAGGAGATTTGATACTAACATTATCCTCTGAGAATGGAACTAAGCAAAAACAACAAACTATTGAAAAGATACCACCTGCAACGGAAAAAATAATTGCCGAAGCGGAAAATTCTAATGGATATAATAATTCTGAATTAGATACGAGTGCACATAAAGAGATCAAAGTAGAAAATACACAAGTAGAAGAACATAATGAAAGATTAGAAATAGTTCAAAATAATAATGATATTGATCCTCAAGAGACAAAAGAATGGTTAGAATCTTTGTCTGCGGTAGTACATTCCGAAGGACCTGAGAGAGCTCATTTTTTAATTAAACAATTAATTGATCAGGCATATAAAGAGGGATCAAATATACCCTATACTCAAAATACACCATACATAAACACTATACCAGCAGACGAAGAGATAAAATCTCCAGGCGATCAAAATATCGAAAGAAAAATCAGAGCACTAATTCGATGGAATTCAGCAGTGATGGTTGTCAGAGCAAACATGAGAGATCCTTCATTAGGAGGTCACATTGGGACATTTGCTTCAGCAGCAACTCTTTATGATATAGGAATGAATCATTTTTGGAGAGCTAAAAGCAATAAATTTGGTGGAGATTTAATTTATTTCCAAGGACATTCAGCGCCAGGTATTTACGCTAGAGCTTTTTTGGAAGGAAGACTTGACGAGAAGCAATTAGATAGATTCAGACAGGAAGTTTACCCAGGAGGTTTGTCATCTTATCCTCATCCATGGTTGATGCCTAAGTTTTGGCAGTTTCCAACTGTTTCCATGGGTCTTGGACCAATGATGGCAACCTATCAGGCAAGATTTATGAAATATCTTATTAATAGAAAATTAATAAAAGATGAGAATAGAAAAGTTTGGTCTTTCTTAGGAGATGGTGAAATAGACGAGCCAGAAGCTCTAGGATCTATTGGTTTAGCAGCAAGAGAAAAGTTAGATAACTTAATTTATGTTGTGAACTGCAACCTACAAAGATTAGATGGTCCAGTAAGAGGCAATGGTAAAATTATTCAAGAATTAGAAGGAATTTTTAGAGGAGCTGGATGGAATGTAATAAAAGTCATTTGGGGATCATATTGGGATCCTTTAATCGCAAATGATAAATCAGGTTTACTTGTAAAAAGAATGAACGAAGCAGTTGATGGAGAATACCAAGCCTTTAAAGCAAAAGGCGGTTTATATGTTAGAGATAACTTCTTTGGGAAATACCCTGAACTTAAAAATCTAGTTGCAAGTTATACGGATAGCGATATTTGGAAATTAAATAGAGGCGGCCACGACCCACATAAAGTTTATGCTGCTTATCATAAAGCTATTAATACAAAAGACAGACCAACAGTCATATTAGCTAAAACAATTAAAGGATACGGTATGGGAAAATCTGGTGAAAGTATAAATACAACCCATCAGCAAAAAAAATTAGGTGTAGATGATTTGCTATATTATAGAGATAGATTTGATGTTCCATTAACAGATGAACAAGTCAAAAATATAGAATACTTTAGACCTGATGAAAATTCAGAGGAAATAAAATACTTAAAAAAAAGAAGATTGGCTTTAGGAGGATATATTCCTGAGAGATCGTCTTTTTCGAAACCAATCAAAACACCAAGTAATGATATTTTTGACTTTATGAAAAAATCAACCGGTGAAAAAGAAATGTCAACTACAATGGCACTTGTTAGGATGTTGACGAATTTGCTAAGAGATAAAAATGTTGCTCCAAGACTTGTTCCAATAATCCCTGATGAAGCAAGAACATTTGGTATGGAAGGTTTTTTCCAAAAAATAGGTATATATGCGCATGAAGGTCAAAAATATGAGCCAGAGGACTCAGCTCAATTAAGCTCTTACAAGGAAGAGAAAAGTGGTCAAGTTTTAGAGGAAGGAATAAATGAGGCTGGATCCATGGCATCATGGATAGCAGCAGGAACATCGTATTCAAATCATGATATAGAAATGATACCAATTTATCTTTTTTATTCTATGTTTGGTTTTCAAAGAACTGGCGATTTTGCTTGGGCGGCTGGAGATAGTCAAACAAGAGGATTTCTAATTGGAGCTACAGCTGGAAGAACAACTTTGGCTGGAGAAGGTCTTCAACACCAAGATGGTCACAGTCATTTATTAGCATCAACAATTCCAAATTGTGTTTCTTATGATCCAACCTTTCATTATGAATTAGCTACAATTTTTAAAGAAGGTTTAAGAAGAATGCATGAAAAACATGAAAATATTTTTTACTACATTACAACAATGAATGAAAATTATTCTCATCCAGAGATGCCCAAAGATTGTGAAGAAGGCATATTAAAAGGGATGTATAAAATAAAAGATTTCAGCAAGAATAAAAAAAATAAGATTCAATTATTGGGTTCGGGAACAATTTTAAGAGAGATGATTGAAGCAGCAGAAATTTTACAAAATGAATATCAAGTTGATAGTGAAGTATGGAGTGTTACCAGTTTTAATGAATTAAGAAGAGATGGACTTGAAACAGAAAGGTATAATTTGCTTAATCCAGGAGGAGAGAAAAAAATCTCTTACGTTGAAAAATGCCTTGGAAAAACCGAAGGTCCTATTTTAGCAGCTTCAGATTACATGAGAATGAATTCTGACCAAATTAGACCTTATATAAATAAAAGTTTTTATTCATTGGGCACAGATGGATTTGGTAGAAGTGATACAAGAAAAAATCTAAGAAAATTTTTTGAAGTCGATAAAGAGCATATAGTTGCATATGGCTTAAGTATTTTATCTAATGAACAATTAATTGCTTCTAAACATGCGGTAGATGCAATTAAAAAATATAAAATTGATAAAGATAAGCCTATGCCCACAAAATTATAATGAGCGAGAAAGAAGTATTAGTTCCAAACATTGGTGATTTTAAAGATGTTGAAGTAATTGAGGTATTAATAGAGGCAGGATCAAATATTAATAAAGATGACCCGATAATTACAATAGAAAGCGATAAATCAAGTGTTGAGATCCCAAGCCCATACTCAGGTAGTGTTAAAAAAGTTAATTTAAAAGTTGGTGATAAGGTTTCAGAGGGTTCATCAATACTAATAATTGGTTCAGAAGAAGAAAAACCAGATGAGCAAATTGAGGAAGAGGTCAAAGAGATTAAAGAAGAAACTATTATACAAAAACCACCCGAAAAAGTAATTTCAAAACCAAAAGAAATAATAAAAAATAATAGAGTTAGTGTATTCAAATCAAGCAAAGCACTTGCTAGTCCAAAAACTAGAAAATTTGCAAGAGAACTTGGTGTTGATATTAATAATATTACTGGATCACAAAGATCAGGAAGAATTATAGAGGAGGATATAAAAAAATTCGTATCTTCTAATTTTAATAAACCTCAAGAAGAAAAGAAGGCTCCATCTATAAAGCCCTCAGAATATGATCACGCTGATTTTGGAGATGTAGAAATTCAAGATATACCAAGAATTAAAAGAATTGCTGCTCCACATTTATCAAATTCTTGGCAAACAATACCGCATGTTACTAGTTGTGATGAAGCAGATATCACTGAGTTAGAAGAATTTAGACAAAATTTGACTGATACTTTTACTGGAGAAAAAAAGAAAATTACTCCATTGGCATTTATTATAAAGGCAGTTGTGGAAGCTTTGAAAGTTTTTCCAAGATTTAATAGTTCTATTGACAATATTGAAAATGGAAAAATAACATTAAAAAAATACTTCCATGTAGGAATTGCAGTTGATACTCCCAATGGTTTAATGGTGCCAAAAATAAGAAATGCTAATCAAAAGAATATAGATCAAATCAGCAAGGATCTAAAAAAAGTTAGTGATGATTGCCGAAATTTGAAGATAGATAAAAAAGAGTTTTATGGAGGATCCATAACTATAACAAGCCTAGGCGGCATTGGAGGAACTTATTTTACTCCTATAATAAATTATCCTGAAGTTGCTATTTTAGGAATTGGAAGGACTTATATTAAACCTGTTTATATTGATGGACAATTTAAACCTAGAACAATGTTGCCTTTATCACTGTCTTACGATCATAGAATTATTGACGGTGCTGAGGGTTCAAGATTTAATAATGAATTAAAAAATAACCTTGGTAAAAACTTTGCCTACAAATTAGCTAAGCAATGATTAAAAATTTTAAACTTTTAAATAATAAAACTGTATTTTATTTTAATGACAATAAGTTTGAAACATTTCCTAACATTTGGTTAAGGGATCATATTAAAAATAAAGAAAACTGGGATTTTAAAACCAATCAAAGAATAACTTATACCGCAAATTTAGATATTAATATCAAAGTTAAAAAAGCAAAAATATTAAAAAAAGGGAAATTTATTGAAATATTATGGTCTGATGAAAATAAACCAACCAAATATTCATATGAATTTTTAAAAAAAAATTCTTTAAAAAAAGAAGAAACTAAAAGTGATACTCAATTTTGGAAAGATAAAGACATAAAAAATCAAATTTTCATTAATTATAAGCAATTACAAACTAAAGTTGGATTTAAAAATTTATTAAAAAAAATCCACATATATGGTTTTGCAGTCGTAAGAAATTGTTCAAAGAACTTAAACTCTGTTGAATATATAGCTAAAAAAATTGGTTATGTCAGAAATTCAATTTTTGGAGGATTGTGGACTTTTGAATCAAATAATAAAAAAGCAGACAGTGCATATTCAAACCAAGAACTGAGACCACATACAGACTCTACATATAGTAATGATGCTCCAGGTTTACAATTACTGCTTTGTTGTAAGTATGATGCTAAAGGTGGAGATTCTATAATGGTAGATGGTTTTAAATTGGCAAATGAAATCAAACAAAAATATAAAAAACATTTTAAAACTTTAACAAATACAAAAGTTAAAGGTTCTTATATTGGTGATGGTGTTCGCCTTGAAGCAAAAAGACCAATAATAAAATTAAATGAAAAAAATAATTTTGATCAAATTAGTTTTAACAATTACGATAGAGCACCTTTTAGAGAAAATAATCAGAAAACAATTAATTTTTATAAAGCAATTAAAGTATTTGATACGATGGCAAACCAAAAGCAATATCAGTGGAGGCATATTTTAAAACCTGGTGAATTACTAATTTTTAATAATTGGAGAGTAATGCACGGTAGAGGCGCATTTTCAGGTATAAGAAAAATGGCTGGTTGCTATATCAATAAAGAAGATTTTGATAGCTGCTGTAGAATGAATAATATTATCTAAATTTAATTAAATTAATGTCCAAAACTACATCGCTAATATGCGCTTTGATAACAACATTTATTTGGGGCACTGCTTTCATTGCTCAAGACACAGGCATGGACAATATTGGTCCATTAACATTCAATGCATCTAGATTTTTTGTTGGTTTTCTTACAGTCCTACCCATTGCTTTAATTTTAGAAAGAAAAAAAATTAATTATGAAATCAATACTAATAAAAAATTATTTTTAAAATATTTATTTTTAATGGGTATATCATTATTTTTAGGCACTTACTTGCAGCAAGCCGCATTACAATACACGAATATAGCTAATGCAGCTTTTTTCACAGTTTTTTATGTTCCATTAGTTCCAATTTTATTATTTTTTATTTATTCTATTAAAGTCCATTGGAGTCTTTGGCCTTCAATAGGTTTATGTATAATAGGTGTTTACCTATTAAGTGATTTTTCAAACTCAGAAATTATGATAGGTGATGCTTTGGTTATTCTATGCTCACTATTTTGGGCTTTACATATAATTTTCGCTGGAAAATTTATGGAGAAATTTAATATACCAATTTTTTATGCAGCATTACAAGCAGCTCTTGTTTTTGGTTTATCTCTTATATTTGCTTTTATTTTAGAGGAAGTAGTTATTACAAAAATTTTAACTGAGTATAGTTCAATATTATATGCAGGTGTCTTATCTGGAGGAATTGCTTTTACTTTACAAATGTTTGCACAAAAAAATATTGAAGAAGCTCCAGCAGCAATAATTTACTCTCTTGAAGGTGTCTTTGCAACAATTGCTGGATGGATTATTTTAAGTCAAGTTCTTAACATAAATAATATTATAGGATGTGTATTAATTCTTATTGCTGTAATATTTTCTCAAATTGCTCCAACGTCCAAAAAATCACAAGTAAATAATTGAAAAAAGAATAATACTTAAAACTATTCTATAAATAACAAAAAAACTCAAACTAAACATTTTAACATAAATAAGAAAATATTTAATTGTAAAATAAGAAAATAAAAATGAAGCTGAAGTAGAAAAAATAAATATAGCATCAAAATTTATTTGATCATAAATAACATCTTTAAATCCCAAAACACTTGCACCTGCTAAAGCTGGAATAGACAAATAAAAAGCTATCTTTGATGATTCAACTCTGTCAAATTTTAAAAATCTTGAAGCTGTAATTACTATACCTGATCTACTGACTCCTGGAATAATAGATAAAATCTGAAATAACCCTATTATAATAATACTTTTAATATTTAATTCTGAAGAAATTTTATTTTTCAATTCAAACTTATCTGAAAAGTATAATAAAATTCCAAAAATCAAAGTTGTCCAAGCGACAACTTTTAAGTTTCTAAATTGATCAATTAAATTTGTGGAGTAAAAAATATAACCAACAATTACTAATGGTATAGACCCAAGAATTATTAGTAGAAATATATTTTTATTATTAATGATATTTATTAACTCTTTTCTAAAAAATAAAATAATTGCTAACAAGGAACCTAAATGCAGACTAATATCTAATTGTAGGTTGCTAACATTGAAGTCACTCAATCTTGACATAATTAAAAGATGTGCAGACGAGCTAACAGGAATAAATTCAGATATTCCTTGAATAATTGATAAAATTAGTGTCTCTACATATTTTGAAATCATTAGATCCAATACTTCATAATGAAATTGTAACCAAATTAAAGCAATTACATATTTGCATATCATCTATGCATAATAAGAAAAAACCGCTGATTTACTTAAGTTTTGTGAAATATTAGTCAATATTTATGACCTTGTAATTGTTTATTATTAAATTTTTATCGTATATACAGCGTCCACCATGTCAGAAAAAATGCTTAAGTTTGTTGATATAGGTCAACAAAATCCACCTAAAAGAGATATATCCGAGCGAAAAGAGGATTTTGATGAAATATATCAAGAATTTCTAAAAGATAGAGCTGTTCAGCAGTCAAGCAGATGTTCCCAATGTGGAGTACCATTTTGCCAAGTTCATTGTCCATTAAGTAACAATATACCAGATTGGCTTAAACTAACTGCTGAGGGAAGATATGAGGAAGCTTATCAATTATCACAAAGCACAAACAACATGCCAGAAGTTTGTGGAAGAATTTGCCCCCAGGATAGGCTGTGTGAAGGAAATTGTGTAATAGAGCAATCGGGTCATGGAACAGTAACTATTGGATCAATAGAAAAATATATCACAGAGAAAGCTTGGGAAAATGGTTGGGTTAAACCAATAGAAATAAATAGTGAAAAAAACGAGAGTGTAGGAATTATAGGTTCTGGTCCTGCCGGACTTGCTTGTGGAGAACAACTCAGAAAAAAAGGATACAAGGTAACCATATATGATCGTTACGACAGAGCTGGAGGGCTACTAATATATGGTATCCCAGGATTTAAATTAGAAAAGCATGTTGTTCAAAGAAGAATAAAACTTTTGGAAGAAAGCGGAATAAAATTTGTCTTAAACTTTGAAGTTGGAAAAGATTCCAGCTTAACAGAGTTAAGAGAAAAACATGATGCAATTTTAATAGCTACAGGAGTTTATAAAGCTAGAGAAGTTAATCTACCTGGTAACGATTTGAGTAATATTTTCCCTGCCATGGAATTTTTGACAGCATCAAATAAAAAAGGACTAGGTGATAAAGTTGAGTTGTTTGATAACGGAACTTTAAATGCTGAAGGCAAAGATGTTGTAGTAATTGGAGGTGGCGATACAGCAATGGACTGCTTAAGGACTTCGGTAAGACAGAATGCTAAATCTGTAAAATGTTTATATAGAAGAGATAGAGAAAATATGCCAGGATCAGCAAGAGAAGTTGGTAATGCAGAGGAAGAAGGTGTTGAATTCATTTGGTTAACAAGCCCTAAAGAGTTTAAGGGAACAAATAAAATTGAAAGTGTAGTTGTTAATAAAATGAAATTGGGTGAGCCAGATGATAGTGGTAGAAGAAAACCAGTTGTTGAAGAAAATTCAGATTTTGAAATTAAAGCTGATCTTGTAATCAAAGCACTCGGATTTGATCCAGAAGATCTTCCAAAATTATTTAATGAAGAAAAATTACAAGTATCAAGATGGGGAACAATAAAAGCGGATTTTGATACAATGGAAACTAGTATAGAGGGAGTTTTTGCAGCTGGAGATATAGTTCGTGGAGCATCTTTAGTGGTTTGGGGCATAAAAGACGGAAGAGATGCCGCAACATCAATTCATAATTATTTACAAAGTAAACAAAAACTTAGAGTTGCTTAATGAAGTTAAGAAATAAAAATTTAAAAATTTTAAAAAGTAATCATGTTTACTCGGAAGAAATGGAACATGATGCATGTGGTGTAGGCTTAGTAGCATCTACCGAAGGTCTAAAATCAAGAAAAGTCGTAGAATATGGAATCGATGCCTTAAAAGCTGTTTGGCATAGGGGTGCAATCGATGCAGACGGAAAAACAGGAGATGGTGCTGGAATCCATATTGAAATTCCTAAAGATTTCTTTGAGGAAAAAATTGAAGTCACTGGTCATAAACATGATAATTCTGAACTATGTGTGGGTATGATTTTCTTACCAAGAAATGATTATAGCGCTCAAGAGCAATGTAGAACTATTGTTGAAAGTGAACTAACAAAGAGAAATTTTAGTATCTATGGTTGGAGACAAGTTCCTGTTGATCCCTCTGTCTTAGGAGAAAAAGCTGAACAAACAAGACCTGAAATTACTCAAGTATTGTTCACATACAATGACAAAAAAGTTGTCAATAAATCTCTGGAACAAAAATTGTATGAAACTAGAAGAGTAATTGAAAAAGAAGCTTTAAATAATCAATTAAATAATTTTTATATATGTTCATTTAGTTCTAAATCTATCATTTACAAAGGAATGTTTTTAGCAGAAGCTTTGTCAGATTTTTATACTGACTTGAAAGATGAAAGATTTATATCTAGGTATGCAATATTTCACCAAAGATTTTCAACTAATACTGCGCCAAGTTGGGACTTAGCTCAACCATTTAGATCTATAGCGCATAATGGTGAAATAAATACTCTTAAAGGAAATGTTAATTGGATGAAGGTTCACGAAGAAGAGATGTTTAGTCCAGTTTTCGAAGATATAGAGAATCTTAAGCCTGTAATACCAGCTGGCAATTCTGACTCTGCATCATTAGATAATGTTTTTGAGTTATTAAATATTTCTGGACAGCCTGCTCCTCTAGCAAAATTAATGTTAATACCAGACGCTTGGTCAAAAAAAAATAAGGTATTAAAAAAAGATCATCAACAACTATTCAATTTTTTAAATAGTACCATGGAGCCTTGGGATGGGCCAGCTGCTATAGCTGCAACTGATAATGAATGGGTAATTGTTGCAACTGACAGAAATGGATTAAGACCACTTAGATATACAGTGACAAGAGACAAACTTCTTTTTGCAGGAAGTGAAACAGGAATGATAGATTTAAATGAGAAAAAAATTGTATCTAAAGGAAGATTAGGACCTGGAGAAATATTAGGAGTAAGAATAGAAAAAGGCAAAGTATATTCAAACGATGAAATAAAAAACTACCTTTCAAAAGAATATAAACATTACAACAATCAGATTATTGATCTTGATAAAAAATTAGAGGCAGAAACTGAAAAAGTAGAGCTAGAAGGCCAAAGTTTGAGGAATTTTCAACATTGTTTTGGATATAGCATAGAAGATTTAGAATTAATTCTTCATCCAATGGCAGAAGATGCTAAAGAAGCAACGGGCTCAATGGGTGATGACACGCCTTTAGCAGTTTTATCTGATAAATATAGACCACTATATCATTACTTTAGACAAAACTTTAGTCAGGTTACAAATCCACCAATTGACTCTCTAAGAGAAAACAAAGTTATGAGTTTAAAGACAAGATTTGGAAATCTTGGTAATATTTTAGATTTTAGTAAATTAACTAAAGACAATATTTATGTCTTAAATAGTCCGATATTATCAAATGCACAATTTGAAAAATTTTTAAAATTCTTTGGAAATAATAATAAAGTTTTAGATTGTACATTCAGCAAAGATGATGATTTAGAGACATCAATAAATTTACTCAAAGTTAAATCTGAACAAGCTGTTAGAGAGGGAATTAAACAAATAATATTATCAGATAAAAATATTTCAGAAAATAGAATGCCAATGCCAATGCTTTTATGTATAGGGGCAATAAATACACATTTAGTTAAATTAGGTTTGAGAGGTTATGTTTCTATTAATGTTCAAACTGGAGATGCTTTAGATACTCACTCTTTTGCAACATTAATTGGTGTTGGTGCTACTACAGTGAACCCTTATTTAGCTTTTGATAGCTTATATCAAAGACATTCTAAGAAATTATTTGGAAATTTCACTTTTGATGAATGTGTTTCAAGATATATTAAATCAGTCAATCTCGGTCTTCTTAAAATAATGTCTAAAATGGGAATTTCTGTTTTAAGTTCTTATAGAGGCGGATGTAATTTTGAAACTGTGGGACTAAGCAGAACAATTGTGAAAGATTACTTTCCTGGGATGTTATCAAAGATTTCTGGAATTGGTTTAAAAGGAATAGAAAAGAAAATCAGAACTATACACAAAGAAGCATTTTTCAATAATTCAAATATTTTACCTATTGGAGGTATTTACAGATATAGAAAAAATGGTGAAACACATCAGTATCAAGGCAAACTTATTCATTTACTGCAAACTGCGGTTGGACAAGGATCTTATGAAATATATAAAAAATACATAAAAGGTATTTATAATTTAAATCCAATAAGTTTAAGAGATTTAGTAGATTTTAAATCTAAAAATCCCATCGATATATCTAATGTTGAGCCTGCATCTAATATATTAAAAAGATTTGGAAGTGGAAGTATGTCTCATGGAGCTTTATCTAAAGAAGCACATGAAACTCTTGCTGTTGGTATGAACAGAATCAAAGGCGCATCTTGTAGTGGTGAAGGTGGAGAAGATGAAAATAGATTTAAGATTATGGAGAATGGAGATAGTGCAAATTCAAGGGTTAAACAAATTGCATCAGCTAGATTTGGAGTAACCATTAATTACTTAAATAATTGTAATGAGATTGAAATCAAAATTGCACAGGGTGCTAAACCAGGTGAAGGTGGACAATTACCAGGTTTTAAAGTTACGGATGAAATTGCGAGATTGAGACACTCAACGCCAGGAGTTACTTTAATATCCCCTCCACCACATCATGATATTTACTCAATAGAAGATCTAGCTCAATTAATTTATGATTTAAAACAAATAAATCCTAAGGCTAGGGTTGGAGTTAAATTAGTTGCTTCATCAGGTATTGGAACGATAGCTGCTGGAGTTGCAAAAGCTAAAGCAGACATAATTTTAATCTCGGGGCACTCAGGCGGTACAGGAGCTACTCCACAGACAAGCGTTAAATATGTTGGAGTTCCTTGGGAGATGGGATTAACAGAAGCAAATCAGGTATTGACATTAAATAACTTGAGACATCAAGTGACGCTTAGAACTGACGGTGGAATAAAAACTGGAAGAGATGTTGTAATTGCAGCCATGATGGGAGCAGAAGAATTTGGCGTAGCAACAACTGCTTTAGTCGCAATGGGATGTATAATGGTCAGACAATGTCATTCAAATACATGTCCAGTGGGTGTTTGCACACAAGATGATAAATTAAGAGAGAAATTTACAGGAACTCCTGAAAAAGTAGTGAACCTTTTTACATTTATAGCAGAGGAAGTAAGAGAAATACTTGCTGATCTTGGTTTCAAATCTTTAAATGAAGTAATTGGAAGAACTGACTTGCTAAGGCAAGTAAGCAAAGGATCACCAAACTTGGATGATCTAGACTTAAATCCTCTTTTTGTTCAGGCAGATCCTGGAAAAAATAAAAGATATTGTGAGAAACCTGAAATTAATTCTGTTCCAGATACTTTAGATCAAAAATTATGGCCAGAAATAGAAGACAAAATAGATAAAAAAGAAAAAATAAATCAAGAATTTGAAATTCAAAATACTGATAGAGCAGTTGGTACTAGAATTTCTTATCATTTGTACAAAAAATTTGGAAATAACAAACTTGATGAAAATTCGATCGAATTAAATTTTAAAGGTTCAGCAGGCCAATCCTTTGGTGCTTTTGCTATTAAAGGATTAAAACTAATTTTAAAAGGGGATGCAAATGATTATGTTGCTAAAGGATTATCAGGTGGAACTATTGTGATTAAATTACAAGATGAAAGCAACCTTGTTTCAAATGAAAATACTATTATTGGAAACACTGTTTTGTATGGAGCTACTTCTGGAAAATTATTAGCTGCAGGACAAGCAGGAGAGAGATTTGCTGTTAGAAATTCAGGTGCAACTGCAGTAGTAGAAGGTTGTGATTCAAATGGTTGTGAATACATGACAGGCGGAAACATTATTATATTAGGAGATATTGGTGATAATTTTGGGGCTGGCATGACAGGAGGTATGGCATTTATTTATGACCCTGAAAATCAATTTGATAAAAAAGTAAATCCTGAAAGTGTAGTTTGGCAAACTCCAGAAACTAAATTTTGGATTGAGCATCTAAGGAAATTAATTCAAGAGCATGCGATAGAAACAAATTCAATAATCTCGAAAAAAATTGTTGAGAATTTTGAAAATGAAATAAATAATTTCGTCCAAGTTTGTCCAAAAGAAATGTTAGATAAGTTAGAAAATCCTATATCAAATAAAAAATTAGTCGGTCAAGCTAGTTAGTATTTTTAATAATATTATCTAACTCTTTACAAATAATATTTAGATTTTTTTTTGAAGAGAGACTATGGTCACCCTTCTTAATTATATTTAATTTTTTTTTTGCTTTGCTGAAGATTTTTAAAACTTCTCTTGAGTATTTAATTGGTACAACTTCATCTTTTTGACCATGGACCATAGTAACAGATATTTTCATTGGAATTTTAACATTCAAAACTTTATTTTGTTTTTTTCTTCCATCTTTAATTAATTGATTAGTTATGAGATACTCATAACCACCATTTTTAATTTTGCTAATACCTTTTTTGATAATTTCACTCTTCGTCTTTTTTGAAAATTTTTTCCACATTATTCTTGTTAAAAATTCTGGAGCAGAGCCAATTCCCATAAAGCCTTTAATCTGTTTCTTAATTGATTTAAATAATAATAAAGAAATCCAAGCACCCATACTAGAACCTATTAAAATTATATCATTTTTTTTAACTATATTCTTAATAGTCTGTTTTGCATCATTTGCCCAAGTGGAAATATTCCCTTTTGTAAATTCACCTGAAGATTTTCCGTATCCAGAATATTCTAGTGCCAAAAAACCCAATTTATTTTTCTTTGCATAGTTTAAAAATCTTTTAGGTTTATCTCCTTCTATATCGGATGCAAAACCTGGTAAAAATATAATATAAAGATTTTTCTTATAATAATTGCTTATATATCTTAGTTTTTTTGTTTTAGAAATTTTTAGAAATTTAAATTTTTTCATATAAAGTATTAAAATTGATTTGAAATATTATAACTCTACCATATGCATCCAAAATTGAAAGTTCTGCAAGTTATACCAAAACTTGGATACGGTGGCGCAGAAACAGGTTGTTATGATATCGCACACTATCTACATGAAAATGATTGTAAATCTTTTTTAATTTGCAACGGCGGTGAATTAACAAAGTTTATAGATAAAAAAAAAGTTAAATATATAAGGTTACCTGTTAATTCCAAAAACCCCATTTTGGTTTTTTTTAATTCAATAATTATTTCTTTAATAATTTTATTTTATGGAATTAATATTGTCCACGCGAGAAGTAGAGCACCTGCATGGTCTTGTTTACTAGCTACCAAAATCACACGACGTAAATTTGTAACTACATTTCATGGAACATATAATTTTAAAAGTAAATTAAAAAAATTATATAACTCTGTAATGTTGAGATCAGATTTAATTATTGCTGGGTCTAATTTTATATTTTCACATATTAAAGAAAACTACTCTGAATACCTTAATGATAAAAAAAAATTCTTGGTGATATTTAGAGGCATTAATACTGACTATTTTGATCCATCAACTACTATAGAAACAGAGGAAGATGAATTATTTAAATCATGGGGACTTAAAATTGAGAGAAAAACTGTTCTATTACCCGGAAGATTAACAGAATGGAAAGGCCAAGAAATGTTTTTAGATGCTATTAATAAAGTAAATATTAATTTAGGACACGAGGTATTTAATGTAATTATTCTTGGGAGCGATCAAGGAAGAGAACTTTACAAAAAGAAACTTATTAGGTTAGTTGAACAGTATAGATTAACTAACCAAGTAAAATTTATAGATCATTGTAAAAATATGCCTCTAGCTTACAAAGTTTCAGACATCATAGTTTCTTCATCAATAGAACCAGAAGCTTTTGGAAGAATATCCGTTGAGGCTCAGGCAATGAAAAAACCAATTGTTGCAAGTAATATTGGGGGATCAAGAGAGACTATAAATGAAAATAAAACAGGATTTTTATTTGAAGCAAATAACTCTGACGATCTTTCAAAAAAATTAATAGAAATTATGAATTTAGATGAACAGACTATCAATCAAATGGGCATAGAAGGTAGAAAAAATGTCGTTTCAAAATTTAATGTTGAAAAAATGTGTTTTTCTACTTATTCAGAGTATAAAAAATTAATAAACTAATGCCAAATATTACATTACCTGATGGAAAAAAATTAAACTTTGAAAAAAGTATAACAGGCACAGAGGTTGCTGAAACAATTAGCAAGTCTTTAGGTAAGCAAGCCTTGGTGATGAGCATAAACGGTGAACTTAAAGATTTATATACTGTTATTGATCAAGATTGTTCTATTAAAATATTTACAGCTAAAGATCCTGAGGGTTTAGAAGTCATTAGACATGACACTGCACATATAATGGCTATGGCCGTTCAAGAACTATACCCAGGCACACAGGTAACAATTGGGCCAGTTATAGAAAATGGATTTTATTATGATTTTGCAAGAAAAGAGCCTTTTACTAGCGATGATCTAAAAAAGATTGAAAAAAAAATGTCAGAGATAATAGATAAAGATGTAAAAACAAGAAAAGAAGTTTGGGAGAGAGATAAAGCAATAAGTCATTTTAAAAAAATTGGAGAAAAATACAAAGCTGAGATAATTGAGAGCATTCCTAAAAACGAAGAACTAACTGTTTATCATCATGGCGAAACATGGCATGATTTATGTAGAGGTCCACATTTAGTATCTTCTGGTAAAATAGGTAAAGCTTTTAAACTGACAAAAGTATCTGGAGCTTATTGGCGTGGTGACTCTAAAAATGAAATGCTTCAAAGAATATATGGTACTGGTTGGGCAACTCAAAAAGAATTAGACCTTTATCTTCAGAGAATTGAAGAAGCAGAAAAAAGAGATCATAGAAAAATTGGAAAAGAGATGGATTTATTTCATTTTAGAGAAGAAAGTCCTGGATCTGTATTTTGGCACCAGAAAGGATGGAATTTGTTCCAAAAATTAGTTTCATATATGAGAATGAAACAAGATCACGATGGTTACAAAGAGATAAATACACCAGAAATACTTGATAGATCTTTATGGGAAAAATCTGGCCACTGGGAAAAATTTGGAGCTAATATGTATACTTCAACTACACCAGATGAAAAAGTATTTGCAATTAAACCCATGAATTGTCCTGGGTGTGTTCAAGTATTTAATCAAGGACTTAAAAGTTATAGAGACTTACCTTTAAAGATGTCAGAATTTGGAAAAGTTCATAGATATGAACCTTCAGGTGCATTGCATGGATTATTACGTGTAAGAGCCTTTACTCAAGATGATGCACATATTTTTTGTACAGAAGAACAAATTACTGAAGAATGTTTGAGTGTTACAAATTTAATTTTAGAAATTTATAAAGATCTTGGTTTTGAAGATGTTATTTTAAAATATTCAGATAGACCAGATTTAAGAGTTGGTGACGATAAAGTTTGGGATAAATCAGAGGCTGCGTTGTTAGAGGCAATCAAAGCGACAAAGCTAGAGTACTCAATTAATAAAGGTGAGGGCGCATTTTATGGACCAAAAATTGAATTCGTTTTAAGAGATGCAATCGGTAGAGATTGGCAGTGTGGAACCTTGCAAGTAGATTTAAATTTACCAGGTAGATTAGGAGCTTCTTTTGTTGATAAAGATGGAACTAAAAAAGTACCTGTAATGTTACACAGAGCATTATTTGGATCTTTAGAAAGGTTCATAGGTATCCTTATAGAGAATTATGCAGGCAAGCTACCATTTTGGATATCACCTTTACAGGCAGTAGTTATTCCAATCTCTAGTGATTTTGATGAATATGCTAAAAGTGTAGCTAAGGAATTAAAACGGGTTGGTTTGATTGTCGAGGTGGATCTTAAAAATCACAATTTAAATTATAAAATAAGAGATCATTCATTAACAAAAGTACCAATGTTATTGATTTGTGGAAAAAAAGAAGTTGACTCCAACAGTGTAACAATTAGAAGATTGGATTCTAATAAACAAGAAAATATGGCTTTAAAAGAATTTATAAAAAAATACTCCGATCTAAACAAAGCCCCTTCAATTTAAGTGGCAGATTTTAAACAAAATTATTTTCAAAAAAGAACTAAAGCAAGAGGCCCAAGGTCTAACAACAGGATTACATCAAATGAAGTTCAAGTTATTGCAAGTGACGGAGAAAATTTAGGAATTTTAAATTTAAATGAAGCTATAAATAAAGCAAAAAATGAAGGTTTAGATTTAATTGAAATTGCTCCAAATGCAAAACCACCTGTCTGTAAAATTATGGATATGGGTAAATATAAATACGACGCACAAAAAAAAGCTAACAAAGCAAAAAAAAAACAAAAGAAAATTGAATTAAAAGAAATAAAATTAAGGCCAGTTACAGAAGTTCATGACTACACTTTCAAAATTAAAAATGCTCAGAAATTCTTGGCAAAAGGTGATAAAGTCAAATTTACAATAAGGTTCAAAGGGAGAGAGTTACAACATTCAAACCTTGGCAATGAATTAATGGATAAAATTAAGGCAGATATGGAGACTATTGGGAGAGTAGAGCTTCAGCCAAAATTTGATGGAAAGCAAATGATTATGGTAATCCAGCCTTTATAAGCCATATTTCTAGTTGTAAATTTAATTTAATATTTGTATAACCCCGAAAATTATGCCCAAGTTAAAAACAAAAAGTTCAGCTAAAAAAAGATTTAAAATTTCAGCTAAAGGTAAGGTTATTACCCCACAGGCTGGAAAAAGACACGGTATGATTAAAAGAACGAATTCACAAATTAGAAAACAAAGAGGCACGACTGTTTTATCCAAACAAGATGGTAAGATAGTAAAATCTTATATGCCTTACAGCTTAAGAGGATAAAATGGCAAGAGTTAAAAGAGGAGTTACAAGCAGAGCTAAACACAAAAAAGTTTTAAAAGCTGTTAAAGGTCAGTGGGGAAGAAGAAAAAATACAATAAGAGTTGCAAGACAAGCAATGGAAAAAGCTATGCAGTATGCTTATAGAGATAGAAGAAATAAAAAAAGGGATTTCAAATCACTATGGATACAAAGAATTAATGCTGGTGTCAGATCAGAAGGTATAACATATTCAAAGTTTATTAACGGTTTAAGCAAATCAGGAATTAAATTAGATAGAAAAATTCTTGCAGAAATTGCTTACGACAACCCCGAAGCATTCAAAACTATAGTTAAAAGGGCTCAAGCAGCATTAAATTAATCAAGACTATTGTTTTTCTTCCTTTAACAAATATTCTATTAAAATGTCTGATATTAAAAAAATAAAAGATGATTATATCGATAAGCTTAATACAGAAAATAACATTGAAAAAGTAAATAACATCAAATCCGAACTATTTGGAAAAAATGGAATTATATCGAACGAATTTAAAAAATTAGGTTCGATTTCTGTAGAGGAAAGAAAAAAATTAGCTTCAGATTTAAATAATATTAAAGACGAACTTCAAAATAAAATATCAATCAAAATTCAAGAAATAGAAACTAAAGAAATTAATTTAAAGCTCGAGAAAGAAAAAATTGATGTAACTCTTCCAGAGAGAAATATTGAAATTGGTAAAATTCATCCAGTCTCCCAAGTAATAGATGAAATTTCATCTATATTTTCTGAAATAGGATTTAGTGTTGAGGAAGGCCCAGATGTAGAAAATGAATATAATAATTTTACAGCATTAAATACACCGGATAACCATCCAGCTAGAGATATGCATGATACTTTTTATCTTGATAATAATAAGGAATTACTTTTGAGAACTCACACATCTCCAGTTCAGGTAAGAACTATGCTAAAAGGTAAACCTCCTTTTAAAATTATTGCTCCAGGACGAACTTACAGATCAGATAGTGATCAAACCCATGCTCCGATGTTTCATCAAGTTGAAGGGCTTCATATAGATAAGAATATCAATATGGGACATTTAAAAGGATGTTTAAATTATTTTATTAAGGAGTTTTTTGAAGTTGATAAAATTAAAATGAGATTCAGACCAAGTCATTTTCCATTTACGGAACCTTCAGCAGAAGTAGATATAGGATATGAAATTAAAGATGGAAAGATAGTAATTGGCGAAGGTAATAAATGGTTAGAAATTCTAGGCTGTGGAATGGTTCATCCAAATGTTTTAAAAAATGTAAATGTTAATCCAAGTAAATATCAAGGATATGCCTTTGGAATCGGCATAGACAGACTAGGAATGTTGAAATATGGAATTAATGATTTAAGAGCTTTTTTTGAGACTGATTATAGATGGTTAAGTCACTTTGGCTTCGATCCATTGGATGTCCCTTCAAATTATAGAGGACTGAGTAGATGAAGTTCACAATTGACTGGTTAAAAAACCATCTTGATACAAAATTTAATAATAATCAAATAATAGATAAATTAACTAATATTGGTCTAGAAGTAGAAAGTTTCGAGAGTTCTACATCTGAATTAGATACTTTTATTGTTGCAAAAATTATAAATGCTAAAACTCATCCAAATGCTGACAGATTGAAATTATGTGATGTTGATATAGGTAGCGACAAAACAATTGAAGTAGTATGTGGAGCCCCAAATGCAAAAAATGGTCTTTTGACTGTTTATGCACCTCCAGGATCGATTATTCCTAAAAATCAGATGAAATTATCTGTAAGTAAAATAAGAGGTGTAACATCATATGGAATGCTCTGTTCTGAGTCAGAATTACTTTTATCCAATGAAAGTGATGGAATTATTGAATTAAAAAACAATAAATATGCAAATAAAATTGGAGAAAAATATTTTAAAAACACTTCTGAAAAAGTAATAGATTTATCAATTACGCCCAATAGACCAGATTGTTTAGGAGTAAGAGGAATTGCTAGAGATTTGTCTGCTGCTGGTGCTGGTAAATTAAAAATTAATAAAAAATCCAATTTAAAATATAGAGGTAATCAAAATATAAACGTAACAATAAAAAAAGAAAAAGCTCAAGGATGCACAATATTTGGAAGTTGTTTAATAAAAAATGTAACAAATAAAGAGAGTCCAAAATGGCTAAAAGATAAAATTCTGTCTTTAGGTCAAAAACCAATATCTGCGATAGTCGATATTACTAATTATGTAATGTTTGATTTAAATAGACCATTACACGCTTATGATGCAGATAAAATAGATAATGAAATTATTGTTAGAAGTTCTTCTAAAGGAGAAAGCTTCGAAGCGTTAGATAATAAAAAATATATTTTAGAAAATGATATGTGCGTTATTTCTGACAGATCTGGAGTCCTTGGTCTTGGCGGCATAATTGGTGGGATAAGATCTGGAACAGAATATTCGACTAGAAATATATTATTAGAATCTGCTTATTTTTTACCACGTTCAATAAGGAAAACCTCTAAACAATTAAATATAGATACAGATGCAAAATTCAGATTCGAAAGAGGTATAGATCCACTTTCAATTGAAGAAGGATTAATAAAAGCATCTGAGTTAATAAAACAAATTTGTGGAGGCGAAATAAGTAACTTAGATGTAAAAAAAATTGAAAATTATAAAAAAACAATAATTAATTTTGACCCATTTCTTTTTGAAAAAACAACCGGATTTAATGTTGAAAATAAAGAACTAATTAAAATACTTGAAAAGCTAGGTTTTAATGTATCTAAGAATAAAAAAATTCTAAAACTAGTAATACCTTCATGGAGACCT
The DNA here is from genome assembly GCA_902599485.1 of uncultured Pelagibacteraceae bacterium. GTDB lineage: Bacteria > Pseudomonadota > Alphaproteobacteria > Pelagibacterales > Pelagibacteraceae > Pelagibacter. The sequence continues at coordinate 99,735 of CACKFP010000001.1, forward strand.
GATATAACTCAACCAATTGATATTGTTGAAGAAATAGTAAGAATAAAAGGCTACGAACATATTAATACTTCAGAACCTATTAAGACAAGATTAAAGCCTACACTTAATTATTATCAGAAATTATTTCATTTTTTACAAAGATCTGTCGCATCAAAAGGTTATTTAGAAACTGTGACTTGGTCGTTTACGGACTCTAAAATTAATCAATTATTTAAAGAAAATGATCAAGAAATACCAATTGTAAATCCAATTAGTTCAGATCTAAATGTTTTAAGAAATTCTATTTTTCCAAATTTATTATTTTATTTAAAAAAAAATTTAGATAGAGGATTTAAAGATATTTCTTTATTTGAAATTGGTCCGGCGTTTAAAGGAAAAAATCCTGGAGATCAACTGACTATTATAGGTGCCGTGAAGGCAGGTAAGGTTTCAAGATTATCTTGGAATGATAAAGAAAGAAATGTAGACACTTTCGATGTAAAAAAAGATGTGATTCAAAGTCTTTGTGAAGCAGGGATTGATAAAGATGAGATTGTTATAGATGACAAAACACCTTCTTACTATCACCCAGGAAAATCTGGTGGGGTGTACCAAAATAAAAACGAAAAAAATGCTCTAGCATATTTTGGTGAGATTCATCCAAACATAATAAAAAAATTAGATATAAAAACGGAAAGTTTAGTAATATTTGAAATTTGCCTCGACTACATAAAAGAGTCAAAACAAAAGATAAAAGATTTAAAATCTGAATATAAATTTTCTGATTTCCAAAAATCAGAGAGAGATTTTGCTTTTATAATTGATAAAAATTTTAAATCTCAAGAATTAGTTAATATAATTAAATCTGTTGATAACAAATTAATTAAGTCAGTAAGAGTATTTGATGTGTTTGAAGGAGAAAATATAGCAGAGGGAAAAAAATCTATAGCTGTTAATGTGACTATTCAATCAGAAGAAAAAACATTAAATGAAAATGACCTAGAAAACATTAATAAACTAATTATCTCTTCAGTTGAGTCAAAGTCTGGCGCAAAAATTAGATCCTAAAAATGGGTGATACAATAGACAACATTAGGAATTTTGCAATTATAGCTCATATAGATCATGGGAAGTCAACTATAGCTGACAGAATAATTCATAAATGCGGAGGTTTGAGTGATAGAGAAATGAAATCTCAAGTGCTTGACTCTATGGATATAGAAAGAGAGAGAGGAATAACAATTAAAGCACAAACAGTTAAATTAAATTATAAAGCTAAAAATGGGAAAAATTATATTCTAAATATTATAGACACCCCAGGACATGTAGATTTTAGTTATGAAGTTAGTAGAAGCCTTTATGCGTGCGAAGGTTCAATATTAATTGTAGATAGCACCCAAGGCGTTGAAGCTCAAACACTGGCAAATGTATACCAAGCACTTGATATAAATCATGAGATTATTCCAGTATTAAATAAAATTGATTTACCAGCATCTGATCTTGAGAGAACAAATAATCAAATTGAGGACGTGATTGGCATAGATACATCTAATTCTGTTCCGTGCTCTGGAAAAACTGGACAAGGAATAGATGAAATTCTTGAGCAAATTATTAACTCTTTGCCTGGACCTAAAGGTGAAAGATATAACAAATTAAAATGTTTATTAGTTGATAGCTGGTATGACACTTATCTTGGAGTAGTTATATTGGTCAGAATTATAGATGGAAAACTAAAAAAAAATATGAAAATAAAAATGATGTCTACAAATCAAGAATATATTGTAGAAAAAGTTGGTGTTTTTACTCCTAAGGCAAAAGATGTGAGTGAACTTAATGCTGGAGAAATAGGTTTTATTACAACTGGTATTAAAATTTTATCAGAAACTAAGGTTGGAGACACTATATGCGATGCAGAAAATCCTCTCCAAGATGCATTACCAGGTTTCAAACCAAGTAAACCAGTAGTTTTTTGTGGTTTATTTCCTGTAGATAGTTCTGAATATCAAAAGTTAAAAGATGGACTTGCTAAATTACAATTAAATGATGCAAGTTTTTCTTATGAAGCAGAATCATCATCTGCCTTAGGACTTGGTTTTAGATGTGGATTTTTAGGTCTTTTACATCTTGAAATAATTACAGAAAGACTTGAAAGAGAATTTGATATAAATTTATTAACCACAACACCTGGTGTTGTTTATAAAGTTCACTTAAATAATAGTGAAATTATCGAGCTTCAAAATCCATCAAATTTACCAGATCCTACTTATATAAAATATATTGAAGAACCATGGATTAAAGCCACAATTATCACTCCAGATCAATACTTGGGATCAATTATTAAGTTATGTCAAAATAAAAGAGGTATTCAAACTAATTTAAGTTATTCAGGAAATCGTGCAGTAATTAATTATGAGATACCTTTAAATGAAGTCGTATTTGATTTTAATGATCGTCTTAAATCTATGACAAGTGGATATGCTAGTTTTGATTATGAAATTATTGATCACAAAGAAGGAGATCTAGTAAAAATGAACATACTTGTAAACTCAGAACCTGTTGATGCTCTTGCAATGATGATACATAAAGATTTTGCTCAAAATACAGGTAGAGAGGTATGTGAAAAATTAAAAGACTTAATTCCAAGACACAACTTTATGATACCAATTCAAGCAGCAATTGGTGGTAAAATTATCGCCAGAGAAACTATTAAAGGTTTTAAAAAAGATGTATTAACGAAAATTCACGGAGGTGGGGCAACAGATAGAAAAAGAAAACTGCTTGAAAAACAGAAAAAAGGTAAAGCTAGAGCTAAGCAATTTGGAAAAGTTGAGATTCCTCAAGAAGCATTTATAGGTGTTTTAAAGATAAACAAAGAGTAGGTATTTTGGAGAGGTGGCCGAGTGGTTGAAGGCGCACGCTTGGAAAGCGTGTATAGGGGAAACTCTATCATGGGTTCGAATCCCATTCTCTCCGCCACATTTTTGTTGGAAAAATGATCTTTTTAACGGGTTTTATAGAAATAGAAAAAAAATCTAAAAAACATCAAAAAAACGTTGGTATCCAAGACTAATTTAAGCATTTGCGTCTCTACCATTTTTAAATTTTTTGTAAAAATGTTATAAAAAATTCTTCCATATTATAAATTAATGACAAAAAATTATTCAAACAATTACCAAGCTGACTCCATAAAAGTTCTAAAAGGTTTAGAAGCAGTAAGAAAAAGACCAGGTATGTATATCGGTGACACCGATGATGGGACTGGTTTACATCATATGGTTTACGAAGTTGTAGATAATTCCATTGATGAGGCTCTAGCAGGTTTTTGTAAAAAAATTGAAATAAGTATAAACGATGATAACTCTGTAACAGTGATTGATGACGGCAGAGGAATTCCTGTTGATATTCATAAGGGTGAAAAAAAATCAGCTGCCGAAGTTATAATGACCCAACTTCATGCTGGTGGTAAATTTGATCATAATTCTTATAAAGTTTCTGGAGGACTACACGGAGTAGGTGTTTCAGTTGTTAATGCTCTCTCTGAGAGATTAAAACTTACAATTAATAGAGATAATAAAAAATATTACATAGAATTTAATGATGGAGACGCTAAAACTTCTTTAAAACAAGTTGGAAAATCAAAAACGAGTGGAACTGAAATTAATTTTGTTCCATCCAAAGATATATTTTCATCCATTAAATTCAGTTTTTCTATTTTAGAAAAAAGGATGAGAGAGTTAGCCTTTTTAAATAAGGGCATAAAAATAGTTTTAAGTGATTTAAGACAAAAAAAACCAAAAACATTAGAGTTCAAATTTGAAGGAGGTATCAGCGAATTTGTACAATTCATTGATGAGAAAAAAGAAAGTTTAAAAAATAAAAATGAAAATGATCTTTTTAAAAAACCAATTTATATTGAAGGTTTAAAAAATAATATTGATGTTCAATGCTCCCTAAAGTGGAATGCAGGGTATAGTGAAGATGTATTACCCTATACTAATAATATTTATCAAAAAGACGGAGGAACACATCTTCTTGGATTTAGAAGTGCATTGACAAGAGTAGTAAATAAATATGCAAATGAACAAAACTTGTTAAAAAAAAATAAAGTTTCTTTATCTGGAGATGACGTTAAAGAAGGATTAACTTCAGTTCTTTCTATCAAAATTCCTGACCCTAAATTTTCGTCTCAAACAAAAGATAAATTAGTCTCATCAGAAGTTAGAAATATTGTTGAAACTATCATTAATGAGAAGCTGTCTATTTGGTTTGATCAAAATCCATCAATTTCAAAAATTATCTTAACTAAAATTATCCAGGCCGCAGTAGCAAGAGATGTAGCTAGAAAGGCAAGAGAAAATGTAAGAAGAAAAGGAGCCTTAGAATTAACCGGATTGCCTGGAAAATTGGCCGATTGTCAAAACTCAAAGCAAGATGGTACTGAACTATTTATTGTAGAGGGTGATTCGGCTGGTGGATCAGCCAAACAAGGAAGAAACCGTGAAAATCAAGCAGTGTTGCCGCTTAGAGGAAAAATATTAAATACTTTTACAGATCTTAATGGATCGAAAAAGAATGGAAATGCCAATGAATTAAGAACTAAAAGCTTATCAAAGATGATTTCATCAAATGAAATAGTTACATTGATTAATGCACTTGGTCTTGATCCAAAAAATGAGGATATAGATCTCAAAGATTTAAGATATGGAAAAATAATAATAATGACAGATGCTGATGTTGATGGTTCGCACATAAGAGCATTATTATTAACGTTTTTTAATAACAAACCATTCGATAAATTAATTGAGTTTGGACATGTTTACCTTGCTCAGCCACCCTTGTTTAAAATTAATAAAGGAACTAAAAGCATATATATCAAAGATGAAAATGAGCTTGAAAGTTATTTAATAAAAAATTCAAAGGATATTAAAAAATATAAAAAAAATTCTAAAGAATTTAATAATATTCTCCAAATTGAAAAGTCTAAACTTAACATTCAAAGATTTAAAGGACTGGGAGAAATGAACCCTGATGAATTATGGAATACAACTTTAAATCCTGAAACTAGAAATTTATTACAGGTTCAATATTCAAAGAATAGTAAAAAAGATCAAGATTTGATACAAACCTTAATGGGTAACGATGTTTCCTCAAGAAAAGATTTTATTGTTGAAAACGCAATAAATGTTTCAAACTTAGATATTTAGATGGATTTAAAACAATCTGTCAAGGCAGCATCATTAAATAAGTCAACATATATCAATTTAAGATGGATTGGGATTTTAGGTCAATTTATAACTATAAACACAGTCAAATTTATTTTTGGTTTTGAGTTCAACTTTATTTTATCTAATCTAATAATTTTTATTGGAGCTTTAAGCAATTTCTACTTAATGTTTTTTTATAAAAAAACAGTACTTTCAAACACAACTTCTTTTAATTTTTTATCTTTAGATATACTTCAATTGAGCGCTTTACTTTACTTATCTGGGGGTATTCTAAATCCATTTTCAATATTCCTTTTGATACCAAGTGTATTTGCTGCATCCAATTTAAATATTAAAACAAATATTGCTTTAATTTTAATTACTCTAGCATCGATTATAATTTTAACTTTTTATCATTATGAATTGCCAAAACCATTGGATGAATATAGTATTAGTTTGTATTATTACTATGCAATTCCTCTTGCATTGATAATTGCATTATTTTTTTTAAATTATTTTGCATTTATTTTTGGACAAGAAACAAATCTTAGGAAAGATGCATTAGATAAAATCCAAGAAGTAATTTCCAAAGAACATGAGCTGGTTTCACTTGGGGGACAGGCTGCAGCTGCAGCTCATTCATTTGGTACTCCTTTGTCTACAATTAAAATTATTTCTCACGATTTATTTGATCAATTTAAAGATAATAATGATGTTAAAAAAGATCTCGAACTATTAATTAGTCAAGTTAATAGGTGTAATGAGATTTTAAAAAAATTAACATTAAATCCTACGATAGAAGATGATTTTATTGACAAAAACAAAACGCTTTATGATTATATTAACGAGATAGTTAACTCATTTAAGGAAATTTCTAATAAGAATTTCAATATTGATAAAGAGCAAGATTCTAACTCATTTGAAATTTTAAAATCTGTTGAAATTGTTTATGGTTTGAGAAATTTTATTGGAAACGCTAACAAATTTTCAAATGAAAATATCTATATTGCTATCAAAAGTGACAGTCAAAAGACTGAAATAACAATAGAGGATGATGGCCCTGGTATCCCAAAAGATATACTTAATAAGATTGGAGAGCCTTATATTAAGACACTTAAACCCAAAGATAACAAAAAAACTGGACTAGGTTTAGGGATTTTTATAGGCAAAACATTATTAGAAAAAAATTCTGCCAGAATAAAAATTAGAAATTCAGAAACTAGAGGTGGAGCTGAAGTAAATATAGAATGGGAAAATAAAAATTTAAAAAAATTAGTGTAATTTTTTATTATTTTCAAACAATCCGCTAAGCTGACCAATCATTACATCACCTAATTCTTGAACATCGGCAATTTTTATCGCTTTTTTGTAATATCTAGAAACATCATGGCCTATACCTATGGCAAGAATTTCGATATCACTTTTGTTTTCAATCGATTTTACAGTTTGCTTTAGATGTTTTTCTAAAAAATCACCCGAGTTAACAGATAATGTTGAATCATCAACTGGAGCTCCATCGGAAATAACCATAAGAATTTTTCTCTCTTCTTTTCTTTTTTTAAGTCTATTGAAAGCCCAAGTAATAGCTTCACCATCAATATTTTCTTTAAGCAATCCTTCTTTTAGCATTAAACCTAAATTTTTTTTTGATTGTCTCCAGTGGGTATCAGCAGATTTATAAATTATATGTCTTAGGTCATTTAAACGTCCTGGATTTTTTAATTTTCCAAGTTTATTCCACTTTTCTCTACTCTTGCCACCCTTCCAATTTTTTGTTGTAAAACCAAGAATTTCAACTTTAACCGAGCATCTTTCTAATGTTCTAGACAATATATCAGCACAAAGGGCTGCAATAGTAATTGGCCTTCCTCTCATAGATCCAGAATTATCTATAAGTAAAGTCACAACTGTATCTTTAAACTCTAAATCTTTCTCTTTTTTAAAAGAAAGGGAATTATATGGATCAATTATTATTCTTGGTAATTTTGAACTATCTAATAAACCTTCTTCAAGATCAAATTCCCAAGATCTATTTTGTTTTGCAAGTAACTGTCTTTGTAATTTATTTGCCAGTTTTGTAATTATGTCTTGGAAACTAGTTAGCTGTTGATCTAAATTTTTTCTTAATTTTGAAATTTCTTCAGAATTTTCCAATGTTTCTGCTTTTGCTGTCTCATCAAATTCTGAAGTATATATTTTATATTCTTTATTACTTATTCCTAAATTTTTTTTCTGAACAATATTTTCTATTTCATTATTTTCAGCATCATCATTTCCTAGTTGTTCATCAAGTCTAAATTCATTCATTTCGTCAGAACTATCAACTCCTTCATTAATACTGTCTTCCTCTTCTCTCTCCTGAGAGTCTCCACTATCTGTTTTTTGATCATCTTTTGAATTATTGTTATCTTGCTCATCTTCTTTCTGTTCTTCTCTTTTGTTTTCTTCTTCGGATTCGAAGATTTCCATATTCTGAAGAATTTCTGATATTTTAGAATTGTATATGTCCTGATTCTCTGCATTTTCTTTTAAAAAGTGTATGTGTTTATCTAAAGATTTTTCAAAATCATCTTTCCAGTATGATAAAATTTTTTCAGCGCTTTCAGTTAAATTTACATTCATTATTTTATTAAGCATGTAATATTCAAAAGCTTCAGAGACATTAGATTCCTCTTTCTTTTTTATATTTTCAGATTTTGCCATACCAATCTTATTGTTATATTTGGCCATTAAATTTTTAGAAATTCCTCTCATCATTTGTGATCCTAAAAGTTCATATCTTATTTTTTCAGAAATTTTATACAGTGTATGGCATGTAGGTGTTTTTGGAATATTTTGTTCCAATGTAAAATTATCAGAAAATTTTCTTTTTAATGCTTCTGAATCTGCTTCGGCTCTTAACTTAATAAAGTTTTCTTTATCTTTTAAATTATCAAATTTAGAAATATTAAATTCTTTTAAATTTTTTTTGTCTTTTAATGAATATGTTTCGCCTGAAATGGCTTTAATCGTTGAATTTAAAGCTTGTTTAAATTGCTCTTTTATAAGATCATCTTTGTTCATTAAACCTGAATATTTATCATCGACTCTGGTAGTTCTTCTCCAAAACATCTTTGATAATATTCTGCAATTGTATTCTTTTCTACATCATCACATTTATTTAAAAAAGTTACTCTGAATGCATAGCCCACATCTTTAAATATTTCTGAATTTTCTGCCCAATGTAGTACCGTCCTAGGACTCATAACAGTTGAAATATCTCCAGCCATAAATCCTTTTCTAGTAAGTGTCGCAACTTTTATCATGTTTGCAACTATCTCTTTACCTTTACTATTATCTAAAGATTTATTTTTTCCTAAAATAATTTCCATTTCTTTTTCCAAAGATAAATAATTTAATGTTGTTACGATATTCCATCTATCCATTTGTCCCTGGTTTATTTGTTGTGTTCCATGATAGAGTCCAGTTGTGTCTCCTAAACCAACAGTATTTGAGGTTGCAAATAATCTGAAATATTTATTTTGCTTAATGACCTTATTCTTATCTAATAAAGTAAAATTTCCTTCAGCTTCCAAAACTCTTTGAATTACAAACATCACATCTGGTCTACCGGCATCATATTCATCAAATACTAAAGCTACTGGATTTTGAATCGACCAAGGAAGAATTCCCTCCTTGAATTCTGTCACTTGTTTTCCATCTTTGATTACAATTGAGTCTTTACCAATTAAATCAATTCTACTAACATGGCTATCTAAATTAATTCTAATACATGGCCAGTTTAATCTAGCAGCAATTTGTTCTATATGTGTGGATTTACCTGTTCCATGATAACCTTGTACAAGAACTCTTTTATTGAATGAAAATCCAGATAGGATCGCTAAAGTTGTGTCTTTATCAAATTTATAAGTTTTATCTATATCTGGCACATAATCAGTTTTTTTTGAAAATGCGTTCACTTCCATATCAGAATCTATACCGAAGGTTTGTTTGATCGATAATTTAATATCTGGGGTCTGTTCAATATTTGCTGTCAATTTTGTCCTTATAAGTATTTTTTAATTGGGTATAAGCTAAAGTTATTACTTTAAGCTTATCTTCAAATTTTTTATTGCCAGCATTCATATCAGGGTGAAATTTTTTCACAAGTCTTTTGAATTTTTCTTGTATTTTGGCCCATTTTAAACCAACTCCAACACCTAAAATTTCAAAGGCTTTAAGATCATTACTATTAAACTTAAACTTATTCATATTATTCAAGTTGCTAAAATCTTTAAATTTTCCATTTTCATCTTTTAAAGTATTATTCCACAATATTTTGAAAAAATTATCTGAAGAGCTAAAACTCTGTGTTGGCTTATGCCATGTCATGTCAGATTTTAAAAAGTTGACCACTTGTTCGTCGCTCATACCTGAAAAATAATTCCAGCTTTTATTAAACTCTCTTACATGCTCAAGACAGAGAAGCCTATATTCTTTGCTGTTATCCTTTTCTTTTGGTGCTTTGTAAAGTCCCTCTTCGTTACAATTATTCCATTCACAAATATTTTTCATATTATATAATATCAAGTTTAATGGATATTAATCAACTTTCAAAAAAAATTGAAAATAAACTTTTGAAAAACACTTCCATAAAAGATGTAAAGATAATTGACAACACTTATAAGCATTTAAAACACAAGTCACATCAGAAAGGCAAATTTCATATTAAATTAGAAATAGATTCTGATATATTAAAAAAAACGAATAGAATTCAGTCTAATAAAGTAATTTACAAAATTTTAAGCGAAGAATTGAAAACTGATATTCATTCTTTACAAATAAGCTTTATTTAATTCTTTTAATAAAAAATTGTTCAATTCACTAGATTTGGCCTGATAACTTAGGTTTAACTTTCCAAAATTCCTTATTAATATTAAGTTTATACTATCTGATTTATTTTTTTTATCACTTTTCATAAAATTTAGAATTGATGTAATTTTCCTTTTATTAAAAAGATCTTTATATTTATTTTTAATTTCTATCTTTTTAATATGATTATTTATTAATTCTGAATTTGAGTATGAAATAATTTTTTTTTCTTTACTAAAATTTACAGCATTCATTAAACCAAATATAACAGCTTCTCCATGATTTAATTTTTTTGAGTAACCAAGAGTAGCCTCATATGCGTGAGCAAAAGTATGACCAAGATTTAAAGATTTTCTTAAATTCTTTTCTTTTTCATCTTTTTCGATAATTTTTTTTTTTAATAAACAGCTATTTAAAATTGCATTAATTATAAAAATTCCTTTTAGGTTTAAAATCTTATTAAAATTTTTATCTAAAAAAACAAAATTTTTTTTGCTATCAATTAAACTACTTTTTAATATTTCAGCATATCCACATATAATTTCTCTTTTGGGGAGGGTATGTAGTAAATTAATATCTGAAATTACTAAATCTGGCTGATAAAAACTTCCTACAAGATTTTTTCCAAATTTATTGTTAATACCTGTTTTTCCGCCAATAGAAGAGTCGACTTGAGCTAATAAAGTGGATGGAATGTTAATAAATTTTATTCCTCTTTTATATGTGCTGGCTGCATATCCAACTACATCTCCTGTAATTCCTCCACCAAATGAAATAATACAGTCCTCTCTATAAAAATTATTTTTAAATAAAACATTATGTATTTTATCGATACTTAAGTAACTTTTATTTTTTTCATTTGCATTAAAATTTAAAGTGTAAATTTTTTGATTTTTTAAATTTTTTAAAAGTAATGTTCTAAATTTTTTTGGTATCTTATTGTCAATTACGATCAAACATTTTGAAAAAAATAATTTATTTTTTTTAAAAATATTTTTTAACTTTGGGATTAGATTGGTACCAATATGAACCTCGTAATTTTTACTTTTAGTTTTAACCTTTATTATTTTTTGTTTCATATTTTTTTATAATTTTATTTGCTATTTCATTTTTATTTAACTGATCGCAATTAATTGTGAAATCTGCCAAACTATATATTTTAGCTCTTTCATCTATTAGTTTCTCTAAATCTGTTACACTTAATGTCATAGCCAGAGGTCTTTTTTTGCTACCATTTATTCTTTTAATTATTATATCTTTTTTCCAGTTCAACCAAAAACTAAAAGAACTCTTCTTACATTCTTTCCTAATATTAGTATTAATATATGCACCTCCACCTAGTGATAAAATTTGTTTTTCACCTTTTAAACATGATAATGTTATTTCTTCCTCACATTCACGGAAGTATTTTTCTCCCTTTTTTTTGAAAATTTCTGCAATTTTCATTTTTTCTTTTTCCTCAATTTTATTATCTATATCAATAAATTTAAGTTTGGTTTGGTTTGAAATCAATTTTCCTATTAATGTCTTTCCCGAACCCATCATACCTACTAAAACTAGATTTTTATTTGATTCCATATATTTCTAAGTTGAAAAAACACAAATATGTCTTATTTTGATTTTACAAAATTATATGCTTTTAAAACATTATACTACAAAGGAATATAACATAATATGAAATTTGCAATTAAAGCTGGAATTATTTTTTTTATATTGATTTTGTCTATTGTTGTTTTGAGTCAGATTGATTTCCCATCCCCCAACAAAAAAATTGAAGTGATTTTGCCTAATGAAAATTTTAAAACAATTAAGTAAAATAATTTTCAAAATAACCTTAATTTTATTTTTTTATAATTATTCTTTTGCAAATGAACCAATCGATATTTGGAAAATTGAAAAAAAAGACATTATTAACAAAGAGAATTCAACCTCAAATATAAACGCAAGTAATAATCTAAATACTAATACAACATTATCAGTTCAATCTAGTTCCGAGATTGTAATAAATAATGAAATTGATTCATCCACTATAAAATTAGCTGGATTATATGATCCTGCGCAGAATGGCTTAAAAATTGACATGTGGTCGAACACTGATGGTGAGTTAATTAAAAGTATATTAAATAAAAATTTAAATAGAAACTTATCTGAATTTTCAAAAAAAATATTAGACATAGCTTTACTAACAAATTCATATATTCCAACAAATAATATTACTGAAGAGGAATTTTTAGAGTTTAAATTTAATCATTTAATAAACAAAAAAGATTTTGAATTAATTAAAGAATTTCTAATCAATAATTCTGAAGTTTCAAATAAAAATAAATTGATTAAATTTTATTCAGAATATTTTCTTTCAAACTCTGAAGTAAAAAAAGCATGTGAAATATTTGATGTTAGTGGTGCTATTTCCGATAAATATTTAAATAATTTTAAAATTTATTGTTTAATTCTAGAAGATAAAAAAGAACAAGCTCAACTACTTTTTGATTTGTCAAAAGAGTTGGATGAGATTGACACTTTTTTTGAAAATAAATTTAATATATTAATGGGTTACGCAAAAAAAGATGAAATAATTTCAGACGAAAATATTTTATATTTTCACTTATCTCATAAAACAAATAATGATTTCAATTATGAGCCAAAAATGGACTCACCTAGATATATCTGGAGTTATCTTTCTTCATCAAATATTCTTAAAAATTCAAATTCCTTTGATATTGAAAATCCAGAAGATTTAAGATTATTAGAAAGAGCAACTCATGAAAATGTATTTGATGAGAGAGAACTACTAGATACATATAAAAAATTTCAATTTAACATAACACAACTATTAAATGCCAAAGATGCCTATAAGCTACTTCCAGATTATGAGGGCAGAGCTTTATTATATCAAAGATTACTTTTATCTGTTGATGTCGAGCAAAGATTAAGTATGACGTCTGAACTATATAAATCTTTCCAAAAAAAAAAATTAGATAATGCGTTTGATAATGAAATTAAAGTAATATTAAAAAATATAAAAAAAGACGATGTTCCCTCAAATTTTACTACCTTTTACGAAAATCATACCGACAATAAGTTAAAAAAAGAGAGAAAGATAAAATTTAATAATAAAAAAATACATCAGTCAAAATTATTAAATTACTTTTTAAATAAAACTAGTTTGCCTAAAGCTGAAAAGGAAACAAACGATATTTTAAAAAAAATTAAAAGAAACAAAAAATATGTTTTTTCTACAAAAGATATGATTCTTATTGAATCGTTAAAATCAGATGGCGTAAAAATAGATAAAAAATACGCAAACCTCTATGAATACAACTATCAATTTTCCTCTGATATAAAACAAATGCTATCGAATGGAGAGTTGGGCTTATTATTAATTAAAATAGTAGATATTGTTGGTGAAAGTAACCTTGAAGATCTAGATATAAACACTGTGAATTTATTAGTTTCAACTATGAATGAGCTAAAAAATGTAGATTTAAGGAACGAAATTCTAATAGAAGTCTTGCCTTTAAAAGTCTAAACAATAAATAAACTATGTCAGTGAAAGAACTAATCACAGTACCCGATGATATTCTTAGAAAAAAATCTGAGCCTTTAAATAAAGTTGATGTAAATGAAAAAAAACTCATAAAAGATTTATTTGAAACTATGTACCATCATAATGGCATAGGTTTAGCAGCTGTTCAAGTTGGAATTCTTAAAAGAGTAGTTGTTTTAGATGTCTCAAAAAACGAAAATGAAAAAAAACCATTATGTTTTATTAATCCTCAAATAAAAACATTAAGTGAAAAAATGTCTACATATGAGGAAGGTTGTTTATCAATACCTAATACCTTTATTGAGATAGAGAGACCAGAAATTTGTACCGTATCTTATATAGATGAAAATGGTAATAAGAAAGAAATGGAATGCGATGGATTACTCTCGACATGTTTACAACATGAAATAAATCACTTAGATGGAAAACTAATAATTGATTATTTATCTAAAATCAAAAAAGATTTAATAATAAAAAAATTGTCTAAACAAAAAACGTCTAATAGAGTTGTTGTTTAAATGTCAAATATTGTATTCATGGGCACACCGCAGTTTGCTGTGCCTATACTAAAAAAAATTAATCAAAAATATAAAATTAACTGTGTATTTACTCAGCCTCCAAGTAAATCAAATAGAGGTCAAAAGTTTACGAAATCATCAATTCATATGTGTGCGGAGGAACTTAATCTAAAAGTTAAAACTCCAAAAAAAATTGATGAAGAATTTGAATATCTTAAAGAATTAAATTTAGATCTTGTAATTGTTGTTGCATACGGACAGTTAATTTCAAAAAAAATTCTTGATTTGAGTAAAAAAGGTTTTTTGAATATTCATGCTTCATTATTACCAAAATGGAGAGGGGCGGCACCAATCCAAAGATCGATTTTAAACAATGAAAAAAAAACTGGTATATCATTTATGAAAATTGATGAAAAATTAGATTCTGGACCAGTATGCAATAAATATTCAGTAGATATTCTTGATCAGGATAATGCAGAAATTTTATCAGAAAAATTATCTTATTTAAGTACAGAAAAAATTTTAGAAAATGTGCAAAAAGTTTTAGACGGAGAGGCAATATTTAAAGAGCAAGATCATGCAAAAGCTACATACGCAAAGAAAATTCAAAAAATAGAGGGAAAGATAAATTGGAATAATAGTGCTCGTAAAATAATTGCTCAAATAAATGGATTATATCCAAAACCTGGGGCATGGTTTGAGCTTAACAACAAAAGATATAAAATATTAAAAGCCAAAATAAACAAGCAGTCAGGTAAAATCGGTGAAGTAATCGACGAACAAATGACAATAGCATGTGGTGAAAATTCAATAAATATTATTGAGATACAAAAAGAGGGCAAGAAACCTCAATTAATTAACGAATTTTTATTAGGGAATAAAGTTAGAAAAGGAGCAATAATTGCAAGTGAATAGATATCAGATTCTAATAGAATACGTAGGCACTTTATACAATGGTTGGCAAATTCAAAAAAAAGGTAAGTCAATCCAGGAAAATATTGAGATTGTCTTATCCAAACTATTAAAAGAAAAAATAAAAATTTACGGGTCTGGACGAACAGACACAGGAGTTCATGCTAAAGAGCAATCAGCTCACTTTGATACCACAAACAAAATTATTCAAAAAGATAAATTATTGAATTCACTAAACTTCTTTTTAAATAAAAAAAAAATATCTATTTTAAAAATAAAGAAAAAAAATAAACTTTTTCATTCAAGATATTCTGCAAAAGAAAGACGGTATACGTACTTAATTAGAAATGATGCTTCTCCTTCAGTTATCAATTTTAACAGAGAGTGGCATATTAAAAAAAAAATTGATGTTGAATTGATGAAAAAGGGAGCAAAAAAATTAATTGGAACTCATGACTTTTCAACTTTTAGAGCATCTAATTGTGCTGCAAAAAGTCCGGTAAGAACCATGAAAAAAATAAAAATAACCAAAGTTAAAAGTGTTATAAAAATTCAATTTATATCAAAATCATTTCTTAAGAGTCAGGTTAGATCCATGGTTGGTTCACTCAAATACCTAGGTGAAAATAAATGGAACTTAAAAAAATTTACCAGTATATTTAAATCAAAATCTAGAAAAAATTGTGCTCCTATTGCCCCTGCACATGGTTTATATCTTGAGAAAATTATTTATTAGATTTCTTTTTTTTCTTTTTTATTCTCCATCTTGATCCCTCTCTAACTATGTAACCACAGCAATTTTTGGAGCCACACTTACAAGGGAAATCCTTATAGTTTTCATCAAAACTAAACCCATAATCATAAGTTAGTTCCTCATTTTTATTTATATCTTTAATAGAACTAATCCATAATTTTAAACCTTTGCCTTCAACTTCACAGTTTGGATCGCAAGAGTGATTAATAAGTCTTGCAGTATTGTAAGCGAAATCACCGTCTAAATCATATCTATTATTTAAGTTAAAAAGATAAATCGCTTTATCATTATCAAATTTTGGATTATTTTCGGTCTGTTTTTTTGTAATTATTTTACCTGTGTAGTAAATAATCTTAGTTCCTTTTTTTATATTTTTAGATGCAAACAGTCCCCTGTTATCAATATTTGATGATTTTTGTTTATATAGTTTCATGATTATGTATTTTCCGACTCGATTAATGCATTTACATGATAATTAGCGCTTTCAGCAAGTGCTTTTAGGTCGTATCCACCTTCTAATAAAGATACCACTTTCCCTTTAGTAAATTTATTAGTGGCTTTTAGTGTTCTTCTTGTTATTTCATAAAAATCTTTGGATGAAAGTTCAAATTGAGCTAATGGATCATTCTTGTGAGCATCAAAGCCAGCAGAAAAGATTAGGTAATCAGGCTTATATTCAATTAATCTATCTAAAACTCTATCATAAGCATTAAAATACTCTTCAGAATTTGTGCCTGCAGGAAGAGGTATATTTAGAGAATTATTATACTTTCCCTTGTCTTTTTCTGAGCCACCACCTGGATAAAATGGATATTGATGTGTTGATATATAAAGTGAATTTTTGTTGTCATACATTACATCATAATTTCCATTTCCCCAATGAACATCAAAATCTACACATGCAATTCTTTTATACTTATATTTTTTTATTAAATAATTAACTGCAACACCTGCATTAGAAATGCAACAAAAGCCCATTGATTTATTTTTTTCAGCATGGTGTCCTGGTGGTCGTACAACACAAAAAGCATTTTTATATTTTTTATTTTCAATTCCATCTATTGCACTTATAGCTGATCCTGCGGCTTGAAATACTGCATCCTTACTTCCAGGAGATACAACTGTATCACCATCTAAAAAATTTAAGCCACTTTTAGGAAATGAATTATTTAAATTATTAATGTAATCTTCGGAATGTGTCATATTAAGAATATGACTAGGAACAACATCTGGTTTATCCCAAAGCAGTTCTTTATTTTTTTTTAAAGTATCAATTATTGAAACTACTCTCTTTGGTTGCTCTGGATGACCATCACCTGTTATATGTTTTTCCGAAGATTCAGATGTTATAATTGCAGTTTTCAAGCGAAATAATTATGTAAGATGTTCTTATAAATCTTAGTTAACTTTTTTAAATCTGAGATCGATGTTCTTTCATTAACCATATGAATAGTATTATTTCTTAACCCTAACTCAAGTCGAGGTATTGAACCTAGAAACCTGCTGTCACTTGTACCACCTCTACAATTTAATTTTGCATTATTCCCTGTAACTTTTTTTACAACTTTTTTTACCATATAAATTTCTTTATTTGGTACCGTGTAAAATGCTTCTCCACTTACTTTATATTCTATTTTTGTTTTGCAATTTTCTTTTTTTGCAACTGCATTAATAATTTTACTAAGTTTTTTTTTCAAAGATGTTGATTTATAAGATGAATTAAACCTAACATTAAATTTAGCACTTGCAGATTGTGGGACTACATTTTCAGATATATTATCCACATTCATTTTTGTAAATTCTAAATTTGATGGTGGCATATACTTTGTTCCTTTGTCTAGCGGAACACTTTTCAGTTTAGATATTATTTTAGCAAGAGCAGTACATGGATTTATATATGTCCCATAAAATGCAGAGTGTCCACTTTTTCCATACACTGTTACTGTTGCATTCATAGAACCTCTTCTTCCAATCCTGATTTCATCCCCAACTGATTTATTTGAAGACGGTTCACCTACTATTGAAAAGTCAATTTTTTCTTTTTTTTTCTTTAAATATTTCATAACTGCTGGACAACCATGACCTGCAGTCTCTTCATCAGCTGTAATTATTATTGATATAGATCCTTTAAATTTTTTATTTTTAATAAAATCACTTACAGCACTTATCCAACACGCTACACTACCCTTCATGTCTTGAGATCCTCTTCCATATAAATATCCTTTTTTTACTACTGCTTTAAACGGCGGAAACTCCCAATTATTGAGGTTAGCAACAACATCTGTGTGACCCAAATAATTAATGTTAGGTTTTGATTTACCAAATTTTGCATATAAATTTAATGCAGGTTTAGCACCTGTACCTTTTGATTTTATTATCTGACATTTAAAACCTATTGATGAGAGTTTCTTTGAAAGGAACTTCATAATCCCTTTATCTTCTGTTTTAATAGTTTGAAATTTTATTAGCTCCTGAGCTAACTTTAGTTCATTAAAAGTTTTCATTAATTTAGTCTCTTAATAGATCGTTAACAGATGTCTTTGATCTAGTTTTTTCATCAACTTGTTTAATAATTACTGCACAGCTTAACGATGGTGCAGATGGATTATTTTTATCAGGAAGAGAACCTGGTACAACAACAGAGTACGGAGGTATTTTACCGTAAGTGATCTCACCAGTCGCACGGTTTACTATTTTAGTACTTTGCGTAATCAGCATCCCCATACTTAATACTGAGCCTTCTCCAACTATAACACCTTCAACAACCTCCGACATTGCGCCAACAAAAACATTATCTTCAATAATTGTTGGTAATGCTTGGGCAGGTTCCAATACTCCTCCAATTCCTGAACCAGCAGAGATATGACAATTTTTTCCAATTTGACAACAACTACCTGCACGACTAAACGTGTCCATCATAGTTCCGGAGTCGATCCATGCTCCGATATTTACATAGCATGGCATTAAGACTGCATTTTTACCTATGAATGATCCTCTTCTAACAGGAGAGTTAGGAACCATTCTAAATCCTGCTTTTTCGTGATCTTCTTTAGACCAGCCTGCAGTTTTACCTTTTAATAGATGTGCTTTATCATACCAACTGCTGTAAGGACCATTTAAATTTTCCATTGGATACATTCTAAAACTTAACATAATTGCTTTTTTTATATATTGATGTGTTACCCACTCACCATTGATTTTCTCAGCTACTCTGACTCTACCACTATCTAAGTCATCAATAATTTGATTAACAGTACTTTTTAAACTCTCATCCGAGTTAGGACTTACTTGGTCTCTATTTTCCCAAGCATCATTGATTATATTTTCTATGCTCATAAATTTAAGAACTTTTTAATAACCTTATTTCTTTTAAAAATAAAGAGAGATTTTTGATTTTATAGTCGATGTAATCTTTATCAGACTCTTTTTTGCCCCAGTATTCATTATTGATAAGCCAAGCTGTTATAGTTCCCCGCTCTTTACCTATTGATAAATTTTTAGCTATATCCTCAATATAAAGAGTTTCTTTTGGATTAATCTTAAATTTATCAACCATAAGATCAAAAGCTTTCGCTTCAGGCTTAGGGTGATATTTTGCGTCCACGATATCAAATATATCTTTAAATTGGTCTTCAATACCAAGGGTTTTAACTATATTTTTTACATGCGCTCTACTTCCGTTTGTGAATACGAATTTATTTAAATTTATGTTTTCAAGCTCATTTCTTAAAACAAGATCTTTTTCCATAAATGAAAGATCGATATCGTGAACATACTCCAAGAATTCTTCCGGCGGTATATCATGATGTATCATCAATCCATTTAAGCTTGTGTTATATTTGTGAAAATAATCTCTTTGTAATTCTTTAGCTTTTACAAGATCTAGCTTAAGTTTATTGGAAATATATTTTGTCATTCTCTTACTAACTTGGCCAAAAACTGCTTCTAAATCACTATATAAAACACCATCACAGTCGAACAAAATATTCTTTATATTTTTTAGATTATTCATTTTCTTATTAATGTTCCAGCACCTTTGTCAGAAAATAATTCAAATAGTATTGAATGTGGTTTTCTCCCATCTACAATAACAACACCTCTAACACCATTATATATTGCATCTAAACAAGTGTTTATTTTCGGTATCATTCCTCCAGAAATAATATTATTTTTTAACATTTCATTGGCTTTATTGAGATTAATTTCAGATATAAGTTTTTGATTTTCATCAAGAACCCCATCAACATCTGTCATCAAGAGAAGACGTCTGGCATTGATCTCTTTTGCAATTGAACCTGCAGCAACATCTGCATTAATATTATAAATTCTGCCGTCATCACCCAATCCTAAAGGGACAACAATTGGAATTTGTTTATTATTAATAAAATTTAATATTTTCTCTTTATTAATTTTTTTTGGTTTCCCGACATATCCCAATTCTTCACTTTCTGGAATAATATTAATTACATTATTTTCTTTAGGTGATATTGAACAAACATTAGTGTTTTTAGATTTTAATTCATTTAAAATCTCTAAATTAAGCTCTAGTAAAGCCTCTTCTATATATCTTATTGTTTTATCGTCTGAAACCCTAAGTCCTTTGATAAATCTTGTTTCAATATTATTTTTATCTAATTTTTTTTTAATATTTTTACCTCCACCATGAACTACTATTGCTGATAAACCAATTTTGTTTATTACTGAAATATCTTCTATGAACTGATTAAATAGTTTTTTATCTAATAAAACAGATCCACCACATTTAATTACTATAACCTCAGACTGGTATTTGTTTATATATTTTTCAACCTCATTAATATTTGGCCCATCTGTTGGAATAATCTTATCTAATTCCATCAATTAAACGGTTTTAACTGAAGTTCTCTTCATAATTACATATTGTTGTGCCATTGTAAGCACGTTATTAATTGTCCAATATATAACTAATCCTGATGGAAAAGGTGCTAGTATCACTGTTAAGAATACAGGAAAAAACATAAATATTTTTTGCTGAATTGGATCTGGTGGTGTTGGATTAAGTTTTTGTTGCATCCACATTGTTACACCCATTGCTACTGGCCAAGCGCCGATAATTAAAAATGACGGCACATCATATGGCAACAAACCAAATAGATTAAATAAACTCGTTGGATCTCTTTCACTTAGATCGTGTATCCAACCAAAAAAAGGCTGATGTCTCATCTCAATTGTTACAAATAACATTTTATAAATTGCAAAAAAGAATGGTATTTGAATTAAAATAGGCAAACACCCACTTACCGGATTCACCTTCTCTCTTTTGTAAAGAGCCATCATTTCTTGCTGTAACTTCATTTTATCTTCCTTATGAAGTTCTTTAAGTCTTACCATCTCGGGTTGAAGAACTTTCATTTTTGCCATTGATCTAAATGAGTAGTTAGCTAGAGGAAAAAATAATATTCTTATACAAGCGGTAATTAGTATTATTGCAATTCCATAGTTACCAGTTAATTTAAAAAAATAATCGGATATTAGGAAGATTGGCTTTGTCAAAAAGTACAAAAAGCCCCAATCAATTGCTAGATCAAATTTATTAATATTTAGTTTTTCTGCATAACCATCAACAACATCCACTTCTTTCGCTGCAATAATTACTTTTACCTGATTAGTTTTACTTTCATTAGCTCTGACTTCTGTTGCAGCTGTCTCTATAAAGTTAGCCTTAAATTTATTTTTATAATCGAAATCTGATCTAAAACTTTTATTACTTTCTGGGATTAAACTTGTTATCCAATATTTATCTGTAATACCCATCCATCCTTTATCAGCATTTACAGAGTACTTCTTGTCTTTAATGTCATCGTAATCTTCTTCAACAAGATTGTCATCAAAAACACCTAATAAGCCTTCATGTAATATATAAAAATCAGTTACATCAGGAGCTAGGTTTCTAATAATCTGTCCGTAGGGATAAAAGTTGTAAGTATTTTGAGTATTATTCGTAATTTTTTGGTTAACAGTAAATAAAAATTTATCATCAATACTTATTTCTTTCTCAAAAGTAATATTTTGTTGATTATTCCATACTAATTTAATTGGACTGTTCGGTGTTAGTAATTTATTGCCGACAACCTCCCATTTTGTATTTGAATTAGGAACTTCGATATCTTTATTATTTATAGCCCAACCTGTTTCTATATAATAACCATTTTCTGACTCTTTAGGATTGAGTAAAACTACATTTTCATCAGAGTCTAAAGTTTCTGTGTATTTCTTAAAAATCAGGTCATCGATTAATGATCCCTCTAGAGAAATAGAACCTTTAATATTTTCATTTTCAAAAAGTATCCTTTCAACTTTGTTAATTGCCTCTGATCTAGAAATTTTATTATTCTCAATATTTTGCTCTATTTTTGGTGCTTCGTTTAGTTGAAGGTTATTCTTATTTTGATCATTATTAGTTAGCTGTTTTGGGTCAGGATTTGGTGGAGCAAAAAATAATCCATAGAGAATTATTACTGCTGCACTTAATGAAATTGCTGCTATTACGTTTCTTGTATCCATTACTTAATATCTTTTTTCTTCACCGGATCATACCCATGTCCTCCTCCTAGAAACTTTATGGGATGACAAGATAAAATTCTTTTAATACCTTTGTAACAACCTTTCAAAACACCAAATTCATTTAAACTATCAATAAAATACTCTGAACAGGTTGGAAGATACCTGCAATTATTACCCAGAACTGGTGAAATGAAATATTTATAAAATTTAATTAAATATATTAATCCTTTTTTAATCATAACTATCTAATTTTTTTAAATTCATTAATAAGATTTATTTTAATAAAATTATACTCATCTTCTAAAACAGATTTTTTAGCAATTAATAAATAACTATAGTTAAGATTAATTTTTATTTTTTTTAAAGCCTGATTCATCATATTTCTTAATCTTCTTTTAATTTTATTTCTTATAACAGCTGTACCAATTTTTTTTTTTGTAATAAAACTTATATTGAAAAATTTATTATTTTTATTTTGTAATCTCCTGTAAAAAATTGTTGAATATCTATTTGAGATTTTTTTACCATTTAAAATAAATTTAAAATCTGCATTTTTAGATAGACTTTTTAATTTGACCTGCATTAAACAGTGAGTTTTTTTCTACCTTTACTTCTTCTTCTTCTAATTAGTTTTCTTCCACCTTTAGTCTTCATTTTAGATCTAAATCCATGCCTTCGTTTTCTAACTTTTTTACTAGGTTGATATGTACGTTTCATATTAAGGCTTTTTTTGTTAAATTTCGGTAGTTATACAATTTAATGTATATAAGTACAGCGATTTTTAATAAATTAGATAACGTGCAAAAACAAAATAAATTAAAAATTGTTCTAGGTGTTACATACCTCTCAATAGTTATAGGGTTTTTGTTGCTATTTTTTAACTATTTCTCATTTGATGATTTTTCAAGTTTTGATCTTATAAAAAGTAATAGAGATAAATTAAATGATATTAAAAATTCTAATCTTATTATAGTTAGCATCCTATTTCTTATCGGGGTGATCACATGGTCTATGCTATTAGGATTTGGAGCGCCTGTATTTTTAGTAGGTGGATTTATATTTGGTAAATGGATTGGGACAATATTAGTTGTATTTAGTTTATCAATCGGTGCAACTTTTTTGTATGTAACTGCAAATTATTTTTTTAAAGATTTAATAGAGAAAAAATTTTCTTCAAAGTTTTCTAATCTTAAAGAAAAATTTAAAGAGAATGAATTTATTTTTTTTTTAATATATAGATTTGTTGGTGGAATACCTTTTGCAATTTCTAACATTTTACCAACATTATTTAATGTAAAAATTAGAAATTTCTTTTTTGGATCTCTTATTGGAATGACGCCCCAATTATTTGTTGGGGCTTCACTTGGTGCGGGGCTTAATAAAGTTATTGAAAATAATCAAGAGCTCCCAAGTATAATGGATATAATTTTAACTCCAGATATTTATATTCCAATAATTGGGATGATGATATTGGTTTTAACAGGAATTATGTTGAGAAAAAAATTTTACAAATAAGTGGTGCCCTCACCCAGAATTGAACTGGAAACTCATCCTTACCATGGATGTGTTATACCATTTAACTATGAGGGCATTTTTTAATTATAATTAGTGTATAAAATTGTTTTTTTCAAATAATTGCCTTAATTTTTTACCAAAATCAGGTATATCTAATTTTGGTAAATGATATGGGAATTCACTACGATTATAAATCAACAAGAGGAGCTAAAGCTATGGAGAAGCAAGCTAAAAGAGAAAAAAAGCTTGCAGAAAAAAAAGCTAAAAAATTAGCCAAACAAGGTAGTCCTAAAAATTTGGATAATAAAACCATACCAATTGATCAAGTTATAACTTTAGATCACCTTACTAATCCAGATAAAAAGTAATCAAAATGGACAGGAAGAAGGACAAAAAAGCTAAACTAGAAGAGGCTTTGCGTAGAAACTTAAAAAAAAGAAAAATTTTTCAGAGAAAAAACAAAAAAAATAAATAAATGTCAGTACAATCAGATAAATGGATAATCAAAATGGCTAAGGATCATGCAATGATATCACCATTCGAAGACAAACAAATAAGGGAAGGAAAAATTTCATTCGGAGTTTCCTCTTACGGCTACGATGCAAGAGTGTCTAATGAGTTTAAAATATTTACTAATGTTAACTCTGAAATTGTAGATCCAAAAAATTTTAAACCAACAAATTTTGTAACTAAAGAATCTGATGAATGCATTATTCCACCAAATTCTTTTGTTTTAGCAAGAACAGTCGAATATTTTAAAATCCCCAGCGATGTCTTAGTTATTTGTCTTGGTAAGTCTACATATGCGAGATGTGGAATAATTGTTAATGTAACACCTTTAGAACCAGGATGGGAAGGACATGTGACCCTTGAATTTTCTAATACAACACCATTACCAGCTAAAATATATGCAAATGAAGGTGTAGCTCAATTTATATTTTTAAAAGGTAATGAGAAGCCCGATGTTTCATATGCTGATAGAAATGGAAAATATATGGGCCAAAAAGGAGTAACTCTCCCTAAAATATAAAATGGATAAATTTAAAATCATTGGTCCATCTAAGATCAGTGGAGAAGTTTCAATCAGCGGTTCAAAGAATGCTGCACTCCCAATCCTAGCTTCAACGTTATTATTTGATAAACCAGTGGTTATAGAAAATCTTCCAAGAGTGAGAGATATAGACACAATGCTAAATCTTCTAAAATCTCTTGGATCAAAAATTCAATTTTCAAAAAACAAGAAAACAGTAAAGATTTATAAAACGAAAAAATATAAATATTTTGGATCGTATTCAATTCTTAAGACCATGAGAGCTGGTATATTAATCTTAGGACCGTTAGTTTCCAAGTACCACAAGTCAATTTGTAGTTTTCCCGGTGGATGTGTTTTAAATGGTAATTCAGGCAGACCAGTAAATTTACATTTAAATGCTTTAAAAAAAATGGGAATGAAATATGAAATAAAAAAAGGATATATTCATGCAAAATCAAATGGAAAATTAAAAGGTGCAACTATTAAGTTTCCTAAAATTAGTGTTGGTGCAACTGAGCAATTAATAATGTCTGCAGTTTTGGCAGAAGGTAGAACTTTGATTAAGCACGCAGCTATTGAGCCAGAAATAAAGGATTTAACAAATTTTCTAAAATCAGCAGGAGCAAATATTAAATGGATTGGAAAAAGAACCTGCCAAATAATAGGTGTTAATTCATTAAACCAAACTACTTACTCGGTTATGGGAGATAGGATAGAAACTGGAACATTTTGTGTGGCAGCAACTTTGGCTAAAGGAAATTTAATAATAAAAAATTTTAATCCAAAAATAATTCAGACAGAATTAAACTTGTTAAAAAAAGTTGGTGCAAAAATAAAAATATTTCAGAGTAAAATTCATATAAAAGGGCCACAAAAAATAAAAAATATAAATAATATAACCACAAAAGAATATAATGGATTTCCAACAGATCTTCAGCCTCAATTCATGGTTCTCTTATGTAAAGCTAATGGGGCTAGTTCAATCACAGAGAATATTTTTCAAGGTAGATTTATACATGTGATGGAACTTCAAAGACTAGGAGCAAAAATAAAAATCAAAAATAATACAGCTATAATCGAAGGAAATTCTAATTTGAGTGGAACAGAGGTTATGAGTTCAGATCTTAGAGCTTCAGCTGCATTAGTGCTTGCTGGTATTGCAGCAAAGGGAGAAACAATAGTTTCAAGAATCTATCATTTAGATAGAGGGTACGAAAAAATTGAAAATAAATTAAAAAAAATTGGTGTAAAAATTAAAAGAATATCTCTGTGAATAGTTTTTTAAAGAAAGTAATCGCTCAATCGCCAGATGACTTACAAATAATATCAGCAATATGTGCAGAATCTAAAGTCAAAATTTCTGACATAAAATATCTGCCTTCTACGAAAATTTTTTTACTTTCTGTTTTAAGAAACGATAAAGAAACAGATAGTGGTAAACCTGTTAATAGTGTTGTAAAATTTGAATTTATCGAAAGCTCTAAGTCTAAAAATATTGATCAGTCAAATGTAGATTTAACTTTAAAATTATTCGCAATTGATATTTTTAAAAAAAAAGAAAATTTTGAAATAGTTCTGTTATTTTCAAAAAATGGAATTATAACACTGTCCACAGAAGTTATTGATGTAACATTGGAGGATCAAAAAATTAAAAATGATTAGGTTTTTAGATGCTAGAAGTAAAAATTACCAAACAAGGTTAATAAACTTTTTGGATTTAAGGAGATCTGGAAAAAATATTGACACAACTATAGTAAAAAGAATTCTAAAAGATGTAAAATTAAACAAGAACAAGGCATTATTAAAATACGAAAAAAAATTTAGTAATAACAATTCAATAAAAATTAGTGATAATGAGCTAAAATCTTCAATTAAATCTTTAGATAAAAAAATAAAACAATCAATTGATTTAGCGTACAATAGGATTTTTAATTTTCATAAAAATCAGCAGGGAAAAAATATTTTTTATAAAGATAAATATAACAATAAACTGGCTTATAAGTACGTACCATTAGAGTCAGTTGGAATCTATGTTCCTGCAAATTTACCCTCAACGTTACTTATGAATTCTATACCTGCGAAGATTGCTGGTGTTAAAAGAATTGTTTTGGCCAACCCCAAACTTAATGGAAAATTAAATCCAGCTGTTTTATATGCTGCTCAGAAAGTTGGAATTAATGAAATATATTCAATGGGGGGTGCGCAGGCTATAGCAAGTTTGGCTTATATTCAAAAAGTTAATAAAATTGTTGGACCTGGAAATATTTTTGTTGCTGCAGCTAAAAAAGAATTATTCGGCCAGGTTGGCATAGAATCTATGGTAGCTGGTCCTTCAGAAATAACAATTTTAGCAGACAATAAAACTAAGATAGAAGATGTCCTCACATCAATGATAGGTCAAGCAGAACATGATGAAAATTCACAGTGTATTCTTATTTCAAAAGATTTAAAATTGATAAAAGAATTTAAAAAAAAAATTAAAGAAAAAATAAAAAAATTACCAAGAAGGTCGATAGCTTTAAAAAGTCTTAAAAATAATGGTTTAGTCATTCTTGCAAAAAAAAATTCAGATATAATTAATTCAATAAATGAAATAGCTCCGGAGCATTTAGAAATGAATATTTCAAAACCTGATAAAATAATTAATAAAATAATCAACGTTGGAAGTGTTTGTATTGGAAAATTTTCTCCAATGGCAGTGACTGATTATAACGCAGGAACAAATCATGTATTACCAACATTTGGATCTGCAAAGTTTGCATCAGGATTGAACGTCAACGAATTTTACAAAAAAATTAGCTATATAACTCTATCTAAAAAAGGTGTTGAGAAAATAGGAGAATCCGCTACACATCTCGCAGAGTATGAAGAATTATATGGTCATGCTTTAAGTATAAGATCAAGAATGAGGAGATAATAATTTGAGTAAACAGGATACGTTGGAGTTTGAAGGTATAGTAACAGATCTTCTTCCTAATGCTATGTTTAGAGTTAAACTAGATAATGGTCATAACGTTACAGCTCACACAGCAGGAAAACTCAGAAAAAATCGTATTCGTGTTTTACAAGGTGATAGAGTAAAATTAGAAGTTTCTCCATACGATTTATCAAAGGGTCGTATAATTTTTAGATCTTAATATGGCTTCGTAGCTCAGTTGGTAGAGCAGAGCCCTGAAAAGGCTTGTGTCGCTGGTTCGAGTCCCGCCGAAGCCACCACACCATGTGGTATTAATATCCATCATTATGCTTGCATTCAAAATTAAAATCTAATACCTATCCATCAGCTATTTATAGCTAATTATATAATAACAAAGAAAGAGTAACTAAAGTATGAGTACATTAAAAGGTAAAGTAAAGTGGTTCAACGGTAAGAAGGGCTACGGTTTTATTGAAAGAGAAGACGGAGAAAAAGATTGTTTCGTTCATGCGAGTGCAGTTAGAGAAGCTGGGCTAAGGTTTTTGAATGAAAACGATGCTATAGAATTCGAAATCCAAGATGGCGAAAAAGGTCCAAGCGCTGTTAATTTGAAAAAATTAGGTTAATAAAATTTAATTCATCAAAAATATTTGTATAGGAATAGAATATGTTAAAAAACATAGCTATTCCTGTGCAAAGCCTTTTCTTGCTTGCATTTAAAAAAAAAAATGCTACTAACAAGCCAATGAATAAAACTGTTATTATAAACATAGAAACTCACAGACATCATTTTCATGCTGGCTGCACGCTAGCTGTTTAATTATTTATAAATTTAATTTTTTCCACATTTAGTATAAAACAGTATAAGGAGCACGGGTAGCTCAGTTGGTTAGAGCAGCGGTTTGTGGAACCGAAGGTCGACAGTTCGAATCTGTCCCCGTGTACCAAAGAATGAATAAAGAAAATAAATTGTCTGCAAATACCCCTTCAGGTTTTGTTGATAGATACGGTAAAGAATTAGCATTAAAAGAAAATTTAATTGCTAAGATCGAAGAAAATTTTTTAAAATTTGGTTTTTCCAAACTAGAAACTCCAAGTTTTGAAATATCAGAAAATATAGGAAAATTTTTACCAGATGAAGATAGGCCAAGCTCAGGTGTATTTGGTTTTCAAGAAGAAAATGATAGATGGATATCATTACGTTATGATTTAACTGCGCCATTAGCAAGATACGTATCTCAAAATTATTTAAATATCTCAAATCCTTTTAAAAGGTATCAAATCGGTAATGTATGGCGAAATGAGAAACCTGGCCCTGGTAGATTTAGAGAGTTTACGCAAGCCGATTGCGATATTGTTGGATCTAATAATCCTTTAGCAGATGCTGAGATGTGCAATCTTTTAGCTGACACATTATATTTCTGTGGCTTAGAAAAAAATCAATATCAAATCAAGTTGAGTAATAGGAAATTAATACAGGGTCTTATTGAAAATTTAAAAATTTCAGAAAGCAAACAACAACTTACTGTTTTGAGAGCTATAGATAAACTTGATAGAATTGGAACTGATGGTGTTAAACAATTGCTTACAAGTGGACGTGAAGACAAATCTGGTGATAAAACTATTGGGGCAAACCTCTCCAATAATCAAGCTGAAGAAATAATTAGTTTTATAAATATGAAATCTCTAGATGAAATTAAGTCAGCTATACCAAACAAATTAATTGAAGATGGTGTTGATGAATTAAATAAAGTATTAGATGGATTAAATTATTCATCTAATTTTGATCAAATAATTTTTTCTCCTGAAGTTATTAGAGGACTTGAATATTATGATGGCCCAATATTTGAGGCAAATTTAACATTTAAAGTCAAAAATCAAAAAAACCAAGAGGTGGAGTTTGGCTCAGTTGGTGGAGGCGGAAGATACAATTCTTTAGTTTCAAGATTTAAAAAAGTAGACTTATCTGCAACAGGTGTTTCCGTAGGCCTTGATCGTTTGTTATACGCATTAGTCCAGTTAAATAAAATCAAGGTAAAAAATAATTCACCAATAATTATATGTGTTCTAGATCAAAAATATCTCTCTAATTACTATGAATTGTTATCACAACTTAGAAATCAAAACATAAGATCCGAAGTTTATCTGGGAGACTCTGGTTTGAAATCTCAATTAAAATATGCAGATAAAAGGAGCTCACCAGCTGTAATTCTTTGTGGAGATGATGAATTTAAAAATAATAAAATTACTATAAAAAAATTAGTCCCAAATTTAGAAGATACATCAAGAAATTTATCTAGAGAAGAATGGAAAAAATCTGAAAATAATCAAATTACATTTGACAAGGAGAACCTGATTGATGAAATCAAAAAACTTATCTGAAAATATTTTAAAAGTAATTAAGTCAAATGGATATAAGTATATTGATCTTGATACAGTTATTGACACTAATTTAATATTGGAAAGGTCAGGGGAAAATTTCAAAAGATTTATATTTTCTTTTAATGATCAGTTGGGAAATGAAATTTGTTTAAGACCTGATTTAACAATTGCATCTTGTGTTAGATATTTAAATCAAAATAAGAAAACTAGTGAAAGAATCTTCTATAGCGGTCAAGCATTTAGAAAAGGATTAAATAAAAAAGACTCTGTTATCAGAAATCAAATTGGTTTTGAAATATTGGGATCTTTTACTGAAAAAAAAGATGATAAAAAAATAATAGAAACTTCACTTAAAACATTATCAAAAATTAAATATAAAAGCGGATATTTAGTAATAGGTAACATAGAAATTTTCAGGCTCTTGTTAGATAAATTGGATTGTCCGACAAGATGGAAATTTAGATTGCAACGTCATTTTTGGAGAGAAAAATATTTTAATGATTTATTAAAAAGATTGGAGACCAATTCCGACATTGACCCCACAATTGTTGAAATAGATAAAAGAAAATATTCGAAAATGATAAATGGAAATCAAAAAAAAGAAGTTGCTGGAAGATCAATAGAGGAAATTTTACAAAGATTTGACTCTAAAATTAAAGATCCAAGAAGAACAAAAAAAGGCAGTAATGTTGTAAAAATTTTAAAAGAGTACTTAAAAATTGAATGTCCAATAGATCAAGCATCTAAAAAGTTAAATTTATTTTTTAAAAAAAATAAAATTAACCTTAGAGTTCAGGATGATTATTTTCCAATAACTAAAAATAAAATTAATAAATTAAATGTTAGATTTAACTCTTCTTTTGGAAGACATCTTGAATATTACACAGGTTTGGTTTTTAAGATTGATATTAAATCAAAGTCTGAGAAGTTAAATATTAGAGGTGGTAGATACGATTCTTTAATTAAAGATCTTGGTTTTAGAAAAAATATTCCAGCTGTTGGAGCTGCTATTAATTTAGAGAAAATATGAGTAACACCATTATAAAGATTGGAATTCCAAGCAAAGGTCGTTTACGGTCTGGAGTATTAAAGATTTTTAAAAAAAAGAAATTAAAAATTCTCTC
The DNA here is from genome assembly GCA_902599485.1 of uncultured Pelagibacteraceae bacterium. Lineage (GTDB taxonomy): Bacteria > Pseudomonadota > Alphaproteobacteria > Pelagibacterales > Pelagibacteraceae > Pelagibacter. The sequence continues at coordinate 131,014 of CACKFP010000001.1, forward strand.
TGAAAGAGGTGAGAGAGACTTATTTGGATTTATCAAAGGAAAAAAAAATATAATTATTAATTATCTTCATGCTAGGGAGATAATAGAACGTCTTGCAGATGGATCTTTAGATATTGGTTTTTCTGGATATGATTTATTAAAGGAAAGCGAAATTAATATTCAAAAAAAGGTGATTGTAAAAAAAAGGTACGATTTTGGAGAGGCTACATTGGTAGTTGCAATCCCAGATGATTGGATAGATGTACAGACAATGCCTGATCTAGAAGAAATAGCTTTTGAATTTAAAGACAAAAAAAGAAATAGATTGCGTATAGCTACAAAATATCCAAATCTAACTACGGAGTTTATGTTCTCTAGAGGAGTTACACAATTTAAACTGGTAAAGAGTCTTGGTGCTACTGAGATATATCCATTTACTGGATCATCAGAAATTATTACTGATATAACTTCAACAGGAGCAACCTTAAAAGCTAATAAATTAAGGATATTAAAAGATGGAATAATACTTAATTCTCAGGCTTGTTTAATGACATCGAAAAAAAATAAAACAGTAAAGCGTGTTAATAGTATTATTTATATGCTTAAAAATTAATCTTAAAGTTTTAGCTTAATTTAACTTATCTTTATCTTCCTCAGGATCTGTGACATCTGAAATAGACGCTTGCTCAGATAGTATTTCAGGAATTTGTTTACCAGGTATAACGCCGTGTTCGTCTTCAAGTTTTTTTATTTGCTTTTCTAATCCTTGTGAGCCCCATGATTTTGTGACTAAACTTTGTAATTGATTTGCATGAGTTTTGTACGATTGTAAAGCTCCTTTGATAGCTGTTTTAACATCTGAATATTTATCAAATATTTTGCTTGCAGATGTTATTATTTTGCTAATATTTTCTATTTGTTTTTTTTCACTTTTAATCTGTTCAAAAATCTTAATCATATTTAGTAAATCAGTAGGAGATGATAAAATGAAGTTAGCTTTTAAAGCTTCAGTCTGAAGAGTTTTATCAGCATCGAGTGTTATCGAATATAAATTAGATGCTGGAAAAAAAACAATAATCGATTGTAATGATTTAATTCCATATAGTTTATTATAATTTTTCTTAACAAGTCCCTTTGGTCCAAATAAGTGATTTCTAACCGAAGCCAAGTGATCTTTTAGATACTGTTTTTTTTGTTTTTCATCTTTCTCATTAATATATTTTGTCCAATGGGTTAAAGACACTTTAGCATCAACTATATAATTTCTCTCTGGAAATTTTAAAAGCATATCTGGAATAACATCTTTATCTTTATTGTCATCAATATCATAAGTTGTCTGTTTTTTTTGGGGAAAGAAATCTCTGTCTTTGACAAGATTTGCGCTTGTTAAAAGATTTTCTAAAATCTCTTGATTAAATTTTCCTTGATAAGTGATATTTGTCGTAAGTTTTTCCCACCAATTTGTATGACGCGCTATTGCTTCATCATGTTTATTTATTGCTTTTTCAGATATAGATTTGTATTCAGTTACACCCTTTGTTATTTCATCAACCTTTTCGTAAAGATCTTTTACTTCATCCTTTTTTTCCTCAAGTTGACTAGTTAAATTTTGTTTAGCTTCAACAGCAGCCTTTATTTCTGCTTCTCTTGTAGCTAAATCAATTTGAGATTTTTTTAGTTCTTCTTCTTTTATTTTTAACTCTGCAGAAGATGTTTGGTCATTTTTTGGTCTCAATAAAAAAAACCAAATAATACCAAATGCTATAAAGCCTACTATTGTTCCTAATATTGCTTCCATAATTACTAGATAATCATTAAACTAAATAGTACAAGTAAAAATATATTAATGAAATGGAATAATAAATTTAATTATCCAAAGTCTTCAAGATCAATAGAGGATGGATACAGAAAGTATTTGTTAGGAGAAAATAAATTACCAAGCGTAACAACAATTTTATCTGCCACAAAGTCTGAAGAAGAGAAAGCAGCCCTTGCAAATTGGAAAGAAAGGGTTGGAATTAAAGAAGCAAATAGAATTAAAACAGAAGCTTCGTCGAGGGGTACTTCAATGCATTCTTACATAGAAGATTACTTGAGGGGGAGAATTAATGAGAGTTTTTTTGAAAGTAATGAGCAATATAAAAATATGGCTAAAGAAATTATTCAAAAAGGAATTAGTGGTAGACTTAATGAAGTATATGGAATGGAAGAAACTTTATATTATCCAGATCAATATGCTGGAACAGCTGACATGATAGCATTATACGAAGGCAAAGATGTTATAGTAGATTTTAAACAGTCTAATAAACCAAAAAAAGTAGACTACATTCAAGATTATTTTTTACAATTAGGAG
>CACKFP010000002.1 GCA_902599485.1 uncultured Pelagibacteraceae bacterium
TAGTTTAAAGGAAAATGACTTTAGTTTTTGTCCAGAAATTACAACTAAAATCGGTTTAAAAAAAATAAAAATAAAAGAGGTTCCAATTAGCTACATGGGTAGAGACTATCAAGACGGAAAAAAAATTCGTTTCATCGATGGAATTAAGGCAATTAAAACACTTTTCAAATACAGATTTTTTTAAAAATAAAATTATTTATATATTTTTTAATTAATTTTGTATAAAAAAACTTTATGAAAAAAATTGCTTTAATCTTCGGTATAACTGGTCAGGATGGATCATATCTTGCAAAATATTTGTTAAAAAAAAATTATGTTGTTCATGGTGTCAAACGTAGGAGTTCTTCTATAAATACATCAAGAGTTGATGATATATATTTGGATCCACATAAAAAAACAAACTTTTATTTGCATTATGGTGATCTTACTGACTCACTCTCAGTCTTAAATATCATCAAAAAAGTAAAACCGAATGAAATATATAATTTAGCTGCACAATCACATGTTAGTGTATCATTTAATGTACCTGAATATACCGCAAATGTTACAGCAATTGGTACTTTAAGAATCTTAGATGCAATTTTTACTTTGAATCTTCAAAAAAAAACTAAATTTTATCAAGCAGGAACCTCTGAAATGTTTGGAGCCTCAAAACCTCCACAAAACGAAAAAACTAATTTTTATCCAAGGAGCCCTTATGGAGTTGCAAAAGTTTATGCTCACTGGATCACAGTAAACTACAGAGAAGCATATAATATATTTGCATGCAACGGTATACTTTTTAACCACGAAAGTCCTATGAGAGGTGAAACATTTGTAACAAGAAAAATAGTAATGGCATTGTGTAGAATATATACAAGCGGAAAAGGTAGGCTTTATCTTGGAAACATTTATTCAAAAAGAGATTGGGGGCATGCAGAAGATTACGTAGTGGCAATGTGGAAAATGATGCAGCAAAAAAAACCAAATGATTATGTTATTTCAACAGGAAAACAATATACCGTGAAAAATTTTGTTAATATTGTTTGTAAAGAGCTAAAAATGAAAATTGTTTGGAAAGGACGAGGTTTAAATGAGAAAGCATACTACAAAAATAAATTAATCATATCTATTGACAAGAAATATTTTAGAACAACCGAGGTTAACTCTTTGTTAGGTGATTCAAGAAAAGCACGTAAAGAACTTAAATGGAGACCAAAACATAACCTAAGATCACTAGCCAAAGATATGATTATCAAAGAAATAAAAGCCATTAATGAGAATAAAACAAGATAAAATTTTTGTATCTGGTCACAAGGGTCTTGTCGGATCAGCCTTAATTAGAAGGCTAACAAAAAAAGGATACAAAAATGTCATAACTGTCGATAAAAAAAAACTTGATCTTCGTAACCAAAAAGCCGTCTTTGATTTTTTTAAAAAAAAAAAATTTGATATCGTAATTAATGCAGCTGGAAAAGTAGGTGGAATTCTTGCTAATAATAAATATAGAGCAGATTTTATTTACGATAATTTAACAATTCAAAATAATATAATTCACTCCAGCTTTCAAAATAAGGTTAAGTCATTAATTTTTCTTGGATCAAGCTGTATTTACCCTAAGAATCCTAAATTACCAATTAAGGAGAAATATTTACTAACGGGAAAATTAGAACAGACCAATGAACCCTACGCAATAGCTAAAATAGCTGGTATTAAAATGTGTGAGAGCTACAACTATCAATATAAAACTAATTATAAATGTTTAATGCCATGTAATTTATACGGACCAAATGATAATTATAATTTAGAGACCTCCCATTTTTTACCTGCCTTGATTGCAAAGATAACTTATGCAAAAAAAAATAATACTGGCCAAATTGTTTTGTGGGGATCTGGTAAACCTAAAAGAGAATTAATGTATGTAGACGATTTGGCCGATGCATGCATCTTCTTTATGAAAAAGCAAACAAAAGAAACACTCATAAACATAGGAACTGGATATGATTTGACTATTAAGGAATATGCTAAATTGATTCTAGAGGAAATTAATTACAAATGCAAAATATTTAACGATAAAAGTAAACCCGATGGAACTTATAGAAAAATTATTGATAACAAGATCGCACTTAAGTATGGATGGAAACCAAAAGTAAGTTTCAAAAAAGGTCTTAAATTTACATTAAAAGAATATTTGTCAAAAATTTAATGAAAAAAAATATTATCCTTGTTACAGGCGGAACTGGTTTTATTGGCTCAAAATTGATTGAGAAACTTGTACATAACACAAAATATAAAATAATCAGCCTAGATAATTATGATACAGGATTAAAAGCAAATCATGTCAAAAACAAAAGAGTAAAATATATCAAGTCTGATACTAATGATATTGAAAAAAATTTAAAAAATTATGGTAAATTTATAAATGTCATTTTCCATTTTGGAGAATTTTCAAGAATTCATCAAAGCTTCATAGATATAAAAAAATGTTTTAATTCAAATATATCAGGAACCGCGAGCGTTTTTTATTTTGCACTCAAATTTAAAATAAAAATAATTTATTCGGCCACATCTGCTAGTTTAGGAAATAATGGCAAGGATAAAAGTTTATCACCATACGCTTTTACCAAGTCTAAAAATTTACAATTACTTGAGCATTTAAAAAAATGGTATAACTTTTCTTACGAAGCTTTGTATTTTTATAATGTATATGGAAAAGGTCACATAACAAAAGGGAAAATGGCAACTGTAATTGGTATTTTTGAGAGACTATATAAACAGAATAAACCTCTCACTGTGTCTAAACCAGGAACTCAAACCAGAAAATTTACTCATATAGATGATACAATTAATGGATGTTTATATGCTTGGAAAAAAAATAAAAATAGACATTATTCTTTATCAAATTCAAGAACTTATAGTATTTTACAAGTTGCGAGATTATTTAGCGAAAAAATTAAGCTTACACCTCAAAAATTAGGTGAAAGACACAAATCATCAGTTTTAGAAAAGGTAGGAAGGACTAAAATATTTAGAATTAAATGCAAAAAAAATTTAAGGGAATACATTGATAATTTTAAATATAATCTCAAAAAAAATTAATATTTATTAAGTTCTTATTACTTTACATGCTCATAGTTTATTAGTATAACACCGTGCCTGGTGATTATTGCGAAAGGGTAATACCCGATCCCATTCCGAACTCGGAAGTCAAGCCTTTCTGCGCCGATGGTACTTTGTCTTAAGACATGGAAGAGTAGGACATTGCCAGGCTTTAAATCGGTTTATAATTATGAAAATTGCTAGCTCATTAAAGTCATTAAAAAAAAGAGATTTGAATTCTAAACTTGTTAGACGTAGAGGTAGAGTATATATAATCAATAAAAAAAATCCCAAGTTTAAAGCAAGACAAAAATAAACTATGGATAACGAAAATCATAAAAACATTTGGAATAACTTTACAAAATTCGTACTTTGGGGGTCAATTGCTGTAGTTGTAATTCTAATTTTAATGGCAATATTTCTTTTGTAGAATGATTATTGGATCTATATCTGAAAATTTAAATGAAGAAAAGAGAGTAGCCATAACTCCTGATATAGTTAAAAAATATATTTCACTAGGTTTAGACCTACATTTAAGCAAAGATTATGCAGTGCATCTTGGAATAAAAGATGAAGTATATGAGGCGGAAGGTGCAAATATTTCAACAACAGAAAAAATTATTTCAAATTCCAATGCTTTGCTACAAATGAATATTCTAAGTGATAAAAATTTAGATATGCTTAAAAAAGACCAAATTTTAATTGGTGTTCTTAATCCTTATATAAATGAAAAAAAACTAAAAGAGATAACTTCAAAAAATATTAATTGTTTTTCTCTTGAGTTATTACCTAGAATTACAAGAGCACAATCAATGGATATATTATCTTCTCAGGCTAATTTAGCTGGATATAAAGCAGTTATAGATTCTTTTTCCTATTTCAAAAAAGCTATACCAATGATGATGACGGCTGCTGGGACAATTTCTGCAGCTAAAGTTTTAGTTGTGGGAGCTGGTGTTGCAGGTTTGCAAGCAATTGCTACCGCAAAAAGAATGGGAGCGATAGTATTTGCTACTGATGTCCGACTAGCCTCAAAGGAACAAGTCGAAAGCTTAGGTGGAAAATTTTTGATTGTTGAAGGATCTGAAAATTTAGAAACTGAAGGAGGATATGCAAAAGAAGCCTCTGAAGATTTTAAAAGCAAACAGGAGGAATTGTTAAAAGAGACATTAAAAAAAATTGATATAGTCATTTGTACAGCTTTAATACCTGGAAAAAAGGCGCCAGTAATAATTAAGAAAGATATGATCGAGATTATGTCTAATGGCTCAGTAATTTATGATTTAGCTGCAGCACAAGGTGGAAATTCAGAATTAACTGAGGTCGATAAAATAATAGATTCTAATGGAGTTAAAATAATGGGAGAGTCAAATATTTTAAATAAACTCCCTCTTTCGGCTTCTAATCTTTTTTCTAAAAATATGTTTAACTTTTTAAACAATTTATATGATAAAGATAATAAAGATTTTAAAATAAATTTAGAAGATGAAATTATTGAAAAAACAATTATTAAATAATGGAAATAGATCCTTTTATATTTAGATTGAGCATATTCATATTATCTATTTTTGTAGGATATTATGTGGTATGGAGTGTAACACCTTCACTACATACTCCACTGATGTCAGTAACGAATGCTATTTCTTCAGTTATTATAGTTGGAGCTATTATTGCTGCATTAGCTGGTTCATCAGATAATATGTTTGAGAAATCAAATATATTTGGATTTTTAGCAATAATTTTAGCCGCAGTTAATATATTTGGTGGTTTCCTAGTCACACAAAGAATGTTGCAAATGTATAAAAAGAAAAAGAAATAACTATGTCTGCTAATTTATCAGCGTTATTTTATCTGATTTCAGGAATATTATTCATATTAGCCCTAAGAGGTCTATCGTCACCTGAAACTTCTAGACAAGGAAATTATTTTGGGATTGCTGGAATGGTAATAGCAATAATTGTAACTTTTTTATCAGTTGGAAATTTTGGATCAGGATTTGTTTATGTGTTACTATTTCTATTGATTGGAGGTGCAGTTGGAGCATTCATAGCATTTAAAATTCCTATGACCGCAATGCCAGAATTGGTAGCTGGATTCCATAGTTTAGTTGGTCTTGCAGCTGTTTTTGTTGCAATATCAGCTTTTTTAAAACCAGAAGCATTTAATTTAGGAGTATTAGGAAACATTAAATTAGCAAGTTTAATAGAAATGTCATTGGGTGCTGCGATTGGAGCAATTACATTTTCAGGTTCAATTATAGCATTTTTAAAACTAAGAGGAATAATGTCTGGCGCTCCCATAACATTTAAAGGTCAACATTTTATAAATTTATTATTAGGATTAATAATATTATTTTTAATTTATTATTTATGCAGAACACAACTATCTAACGTTTTCTGGACTTTGGTAATAATTTCCTTTTTGGTTGGTGTATTGCTTATAATTCCAATTGGTGGCGCAGATATGCCGGTTGTTATCTCAATGTTAAATTCGTATTCAGGTTGGGCAGCCGCAGGCATTGGTTTCACTTTAGAAAATACCGCGCTTATTATTACTGGAGCTTTAGTCGGATCTTCAGGAGCAATTCTTTCATATATTATGTGTAAAGGAATGAATAGATCATTCTTTAATGTGATACTTGGGGGCTGGGGGGCAACAGATCAAACTATAAACTCTAAAACGAAGGAGCAAAAACCTGTAAAAAGTGGAAATGCCGATGACGCAGCCTTTCTTATGAAAAATGCCTCGTCGGTAATTATAGTTCCAGGTTACGGAATGGCAGTCGCACAAGCTCAACATGCATTAAGAGAAATGGTAGATTCATTAAAAAAAAATGGAGTTAAAGTTTCTTATGCTATTCACCCAGTTGCTGGAAGAATGCCTGGTCACATGAATGTATTATTAGCTGAGGCAAATGTTCCTTACGATGAGGTATTTGAATTAGATGAAATCAATAATGATTTTGCCAATTGTGATGTTGCATATGTAATCGGTGCAAACGATGTTACAAATCCTGTTGCAAAGACTGATCCACAAAGCCCTATATTTGGGATGCCAGTTTTAGATGTTGAAAAAAGCAAATCAGTGCTTTTTGTTAAAAGAAGTCTATCGCCCGGATATGCTGGAATTGATAATGATTTATTTTATAGAGACAATACCCTAATGCTTTTTGCTGATGCAAAAAAAATGACAGAAGAAATTGTAAAAAACTTATAAATTGACTAGAATATTTTGTGATATTGCAGATCTAAATCTGATAAAAAAATTCGATAAGAAGAAAATTGTTAAAGGATTTACTACCAACCCAACTTTAATCAGAAAAGCTGGAGCTAGAAATTATTTAGAATACTCAAAAAAAATTGCTAAATTAACGACTAAACCAATTTCCTGTGAAGTTTTTGCTGATGATTTAGATGGTATGATTTTCCAAGGACTAAAAATAAATAATATTGGATCTAATATCTATGTAAAAATACCAGTGACTACATCGAAAGGAAAATTTACTGGCAAAGTTATACAAGAACTAAACAAAAAAAAAATTAAACTTAATATTACTGCTGTTTACAATGTTATCCAAGTTAAAAAAATTTTAAAAAGTATAAATAAAAAAATTAGCGTAATTATTTCAATTTTTGCAGGAAGGATGTCAGATACAGGAATCGATCCAACTCCTATAATAAAAAAAAGTATTAAATTGGCAAAAAACTATCCAAATGTTCAAATTTTGTGGGCAAGTACAAGAGAAGCTTATAATTACTTACAAGCAAAAAAATTAAAATGTCACATAATTACTGTACCACCGTCTATAATAACAAAAATTGAAAATTTTGGAAAAACTTCATCAGAATTAACAATTGATACTGTAAAAGGATTTTTAGAAGATAGCACAAAATCAAAATTTAAAATTTAATATTGGCTTAAATTTTTTTCATAATTGATCATAAGCTTAATTATTTTTTTTATATTGATTTTAGGTCTCCAATTTAAATGTTTTTTTGCTTTTGATACATCTCCAACCAATAATAAATATTCATTGTTTCTTATATATTTTTGATTAATTTTTACGACATCATTGTTTTTCTCGTCTACGAATTTCATATTTAGATTTTTCCCAACCCATTTCCCTTTTATTTTTAATTCTTTCAAAGTAAAATCTATAAATTGTTTTACCGAGTAGTCTTTCCCCGAAGCGATTACAAAGTCTTCTGGATTTTTTTGTTGTAACATTTTCCACATAGCTTCAACATACTCTTTTGCATAACCCCAATCTCTTCTAGAATTTAAATTTCCCACTTCAATATTTTTCTGTTTACCTAACGAATATCTAACAAGCCCTCTAATAATTTTTTTTGTCACAAATTCATTTCCCCTTAGCGGAGACTCATGATTGAATAAAATACCTGAAACTGCAAATATATTATAAGTTTTACGATAATTTTTGGTAATCAGGTGTGCGAATAATTTTGAGATTGCATAGGGGTTCTTGGGTCTAAATTCTGAATTTTCATTTTGAAACTTAGTTAATGAATCTCCAAATATTTCAGATGAAGTAGCTTGGTAAAACTTTACTTTTTTGTCAAATTTTAATATAGCTTCCAAAATTCTTACAACTCCTAGAGCTGTATTGTTAACAGTTTCTAATGTCTTTTTAAAAGATGAAGAAACCAAAGAAACACCTCCTAAATTATAAAATTCATTTATTTTGTATTTTTCAAATAATCTATCTATACTCTTTTTGTTATTTAAGTTTAGGTGTTCAAAAATAATTTTTTTTTCTATATTTAACTCTTTAAGTCTCCAAAGTTTAATTGAAGATAATTTTTTTGTTGTTCCAATAACTTTATAATTTTTGCTTAAAAGAAACTTTGCTAAATAAGCACCATCTTGACCTGATACTCCAGTTACTACAGCAGTTTTCATAATTTAAATTTAAGCTACATACTATTTCAATAAATAACAATTAAATAGAAGAAATCTTGATTGGTTGCGGGGGACGGATTTGAACCGCCGACCTCAAGGTTATGAGCCTTGCGAGCTACCAGGCTGCTCCACCCCGCGATAATTAAATCCTGTTTTTAAGCTTGTTAAGCTTTTTAACTCTTTTAATATTTTCCTGAAGAATTCTCTTTTTTTTTTCTGATGGTTTTTCGTAATTATTCTTTAACTTAATTATTTTAAAGAAACCATCTCTCTGGAGCTTTCTTTTTAAAACTCGCAGCGCTTGTTCAACATTATTATCTTTTACTTCTATTTTAATAACAACCTCCAAAAAGTGCGTTTAATTAACATTTTAAGTTTTATTTGTCTATATCTTTCAAATTCCGCTTTTATTAGCTAAATTTAATTTTTCCTTGTCTTTTTTTTCTCTGATAATTCGTCTTTCAGCTTTTTCAATTGCTGCTAATAGATCTTTTTGAGAAAATAGTCCCATAGCAACAGGATCCTTTGCATTCAAACTATTATAATTCCAATAACTTTTATTCCTTATAGAAGTTACTGAATTTTTTGTTACACCGACTAATTTGGCAATTTGAGAATCTTTTAAAATGGAGTGGTTTTTTATTAGCCATAATGCAGAGTCAGGTTTATCTTGACGCTTCGATAACGGCACATATTTTTTAATTTTATTTTCAGAATTTTTAACTTTAACTTCTTCATCAATAATATTTAATGCTCTATTTTCATCATCTGAGGAAAGTTTTATTTCCTCGTTAGTTAATTGTCCTGATATAATTGGATTATATCCTACAATACCTTTTGCAACCTCTCCATCTGCTATACCTTGTACTTCAACAACATGTAATTTACAAAAATCTGCAATCTGTTTAAAAGTTAAGGAAGTATTTTCTACTAGCCATACTGCCGTGGCCATTGGCATTAGTGGAGCTTTTGACATTAATTACTTTTCTCTGATCTAAAATTTTGAAATTTTTTGTTGAACTTACTAATTCTACCTTTATCTAATATCTTTTGTTTTCCACCTGTCCAGGCAGAATGAGATTTTGGGTCAATCTCAAGTTTTAAAATTTCGTTTTCAGATCCCCATGTTGACCTTGTTTCAAACTGCGAACCATCTGTCATTTCAACTTTAATTTTATGATATTTTGGATGTATATTTTTTTTCATGGGCTGCCTTATAACAAAGATTATTTTAAAAACAATTAAAAGTTAGTTAATTTTTTTAACATTTTTTCGTAAATATTCGGATTTGCAGCTTTTATATCAATTTTATTGAATTTGAATTTGCTAATATCATTTATCTTTCCCCCAGCTTCTTCAATAATTATTTTTCCTGCAGCAATATCCCATAAGTTGATTTTGTTGTGAAAAAATCCGTCAAGTCTTCCACACCCAACGTATGCTAAATCTAATGCGGCACACCCTGAGTTTCTTAAATTAAGTTTTGGGTAAATTGATTTTATGCCATCATTATTTGTTCCAAATAGACACTCCTCTAAGTTAATTTTGTTTGAAACTCTAATTCTACTATTGTTTAAAAATGCCCCACTATTTTTTTCTGCATAAAAAATTTCATTTTTAATTGGGTCAAAAATAACACCAATGATAATTTCATCTTCTTGTTTTAAGGCAACAGAAATTGCAAAATGAGGTATTCCATGTAGAAAGTTGGTAGTTCCATCAATTGGATCAATTATCCAAAAAAAATCTTTATTATTATTAATAATTTTACCAGTCTCTTCAGTTAAAAATGAGTAGTTTTTTTTTGTCTTTGACAATTCTTCAATAAGAATTCTATCAACTCTTTTATCAGTTTTAGTTACAAAATCTTTAGGTCCTTTTTTTGAAACTTGCAAATTTTCAACTTCGCCAAAATCTCTAATAATAACTTTAGATACTTTTTCACAAGCCTTTATTATTAAATTGAGATTTGGAGATATTGAAATCATTTAAATTTTTTTCACATATTCCAATGTTCGAGTATCAATAATCACAGTATCTCCACTTTCTATAAAAGGAGGAACTTGAATATTTAATCCATTTTTTAGCATCGCAGGTTTATAAGAAGATGAAACTGTTTGACCTTTTAGTGCTACATCGGTCGTCTCGACTTTACAAGTTAATTGATTTGGAAGTGAAATACTTAAAGGATTTTCATTGTGAAAGTTAATAGTAACTTCTAAATTTTCAGTAAGCAATTTTCCTTTGTAACCCAATATTTCTTTGCTTAAATTAATTTGCTCAAATGAATTAGGATTCATAAAAAAAAAATCGTTTTCGTCACTGTACATAAAATTATATTTTACTTCTTCTAATGAGGCTTTTTCTACTGTTTCACTCGATCTAAATCTTTCGTTAAGCTTCGTATTTTTGATCAAGCTTTTCATTTCAACCTGTGCAAATGCTCCACCTTTTCCAGGTTTAACATGATTAGTTTTTAACACTTCCCATAGATCGTTCTTATATTCCAATATCATACCAACTCTTATTTCTGTTGCATTAATTTTCATATTAAATTTTTAATCGCTTGTAGTGGTTTAAACTTTTTATTATTCCAAACGTAACTTGAGATAGCCAAAAAATCTGCTTTATTCAATAGCAGTTTTTTATAATTTTTCTCATTAACTCCTCCAATAGCTACAACAGGCAGATTTAATGACTTTTTAATTTTATTTAAAGTTTTTAGACTTGCTTTATGTGTTACTTTTTTGGTTTTAGTTTTGTAGAAAGCCCCCAAGGCTATATAATTAGCACCATTTACATAAGCTTTTTTGGCTAGACTAATCGAATTATGACAAGTAACCCCAATTATTTTATTTTTTAAAATTTTTCTTGCATCAATAATATTTGTATCTTTTTGTCCTAAATGGCAACCATGCGCATTAACTTTTAAAGTAAGATAAGGATTGTCATTAATAATTAATTTTACTTTATTTTTTATACATATTTTTAATATTTTTTTTGCAATTATAATTTTATTTTTTATACTTTCTCGTTTAAGTCTTAACTGAAAAAATTTTATCTTTTTTGAACTTAAAACTAAATTTAAGCTATTATAGAAAGACTTACTTCTAATTTTATTTGGTGATATTAAATAAATAAATTTTTTGTTATAAATTTTCAAGATTTTCTGACCATTCTCCTTGTGCAGCCAAAGTACACATTCTAGCTCTATGATCAAATACTTCCTGTGTTCCTCTTACATTATTTATGTCTTTAGACCAAAATTTTAGTGCACTTTGTTGTAAGGCTCTACCATAAGAATAAGTCATTATAAAATCTGTGTTATTTTTGACATTTATTTGGTTAAGATTTGCTGTTGCTTCTATTTCACTTTGACCCCCTGAAAGAAAAGCTATACCAGGAACAGATGTGGGCACGTTATTTTTCAAACAATCTAAAGTAAGCTCTGCTATCTCCTCGTTAGAGATTTTTTCATTAGAATTTTCTCCAGGTAAAATCATATTTGGTTTTAATATTGTACCTTTTAAATCAACATTGTTTAATTCTAACTCTTCATAGCATTTTTTAATTACCTCGGACGTTTTATCCAGACAATCTTTTGCAGAATGGTTACCATTCATTAAAACCTCCGGCTCTATTATAGGTACCATCCCAGCTTCTTGAACTAATGCAGCGTATCTAGCTAAGGCATGAGCATTTGCTGAAATTGATAGATTACTTGGATATTTGTCAGATATTGAGTATACACCTCTCCATTTTGTAAATCTTGCTCCAAGTTTATAATAATCTTTTAGTCTTTCTCTCAAACCATCTAAACCTTCAGTAACTTTTTCTTCTATAGACCCAGCTAATATTTTAGCTCCAGTATCAACTTTAATTCCAGTTAATGATCCACTTGAATGTATTAGTTCAGGTATAGTTTTTCCATTGGAAGTTTTTTGTCTAATAGTTTCGTCATAAAGTATTACTCCCCCTATACAGTCTTTCATTGATGAAGACGAAAAAAGAGTTTGTCTGAAAAGAAGTCTATTATTTTCATCCGAAACTACATTTACCGAATCTAATCTTTTTGTCATAGTTGCCGTGCTTTCATCAGCGGCAAGAATACCTTTACCTTTTGATAATATTTGTAAAGCAATTTCGTGTAGTTCAGACATCTAATTTAATGCTTTTATACCAGGGAGAACTTTGCCTTCAAGAAATTCTAAAAAAGCTCCACCTGCAGTTGAAACAAAATTGAATTTATTGTTTATATTAAGTGAATTAATTACTGCTACTGTATCTCCTCCACCAACAACTGAAAATATTTTGTCCCCTCTGTTAGCTATATATTTTGCTATCTCTGAACTCCCAAATAAAAAATTCTCATTTTCAAAGTAACCTAATGGTCCGTTCCATAATATTGTAGAGGAATCGTCAATAATTCTTTTTATTTCAACTAATGTTTTTGATCCTACATCAAGTATCATATCATCGTCCTCAATGTCTTTGAAATCTTTTTCAAAGGATTTATCGTTCAATTTTTTTCCAATTTTAACATCTTTTGGAAAATATATTTTACATTTATTTTTTTCAGCATATGTGAATATTTCTTTAATTATGTAATCAATATTTTTTTCATATACAGAGTTACCAATTTTCAAACCTTTGTATTTCAGTATATTATTCGCCATAGCACCAACTATTATAATACTATTAAATTTTGGTATTAAATTTTTTATTATATTTATTTTTGAAGATATTTTAGATCCACCAATTATACATGTTATAGGCTTTTTAATTTCAGAAGTTATCTTATTAAGAGCATTTACCTCCGCATTGATTTGAATTCCGCCATACGATGGAATATACTTTGTTATTTTTGATACAGAAGCATGATCTCTATGTGAACATGAAAATGCATCATTAACATATATTTCACCTAAGCTTGCTAATTTCTTTGAAAATTTATCATCATTGGCTTCTTCTTCAGGATAAAATCTAATATTTTCAAGTAGTACCAAATCATCATTTGAATTCTTAAAAATGTCCTCTTTATTTAAATTAAAAATGTTATCTTTAAGTAATGATATTTCTTTTTTAAGCTTACCTTTTATATACAAAGAAACCAAATCTAGAGAAAGTTCCTTAACTATTTTACCTTTTGGTCTTCCAACATGAGATATTATTATAATCCTAGCTTTTTTTTTTAGTAAAAATTCTAGTGTAGGTATAACCTTATCAATCCGGTTAGTATCTGTTATCTTTCCATTTTTGATTGGAACATTTAAATCAAGTCTAAGAATTACACTTTTATTTTCAATGCTTTCTATATTTTCAATGGATTTCATTATTTGATCTTGCTTACATAATTAGCAATATCGCACATTCTATTCGAGAAACCCCATTCATTATCATACCAAGCTGAAATTTTTCCCATTTTATTTCCTACAACATTAGTAAGTGATGAGTCTATGATTGCAGATGAACTATTGTGATTAAAATCAACTGAGACTAGCTTCTCATCTGTAACATTTAGAATATTTTTAAGTTTCGTTCTAGATGCTGAAAACAAAGAGTTATTTAATTCTTTTACGGTAATATTTTTTTTTACATTAAATATAAATTCTATTAATGAAACATTTGGTGTTGGCACTCTCATTGCTACACCTTCTAGCTTACCTTTTAATGAGGGTATAATTTCACCAATAGCTTTTGATGCACCAGTGGATGTGGGAACAATTGATTGACTTGCAGATCTCGCCCTTCTTGGATCTTTGTGAGAATTATCTAATATTCTTTGATCGCTTGTAAACGCATGTATGGTCGTCATAAATCCGTTAAGAATTATAAAATTTTTATTAATTACGTCTGCTACGGGAGCTAAACAGTTTGTTGTGCAAGAAGCTGCTGAAATAATTCTATCACTCTTGTTGATCTTTTTATGATTTACGCCAAAAACTATAGTTTTATCTGCCATTTTACATGGAGCCGATACAATAACTTTTTTTACCCCATTTTCTATATGTGGTAGTAATTGATCTTTAGAATTAAACTTACCTGTGCACTCAAAAACATAATCTACACCATATTTTTTCCACTTTATGTCATTAATCATAGAGTGTTGCGTGTAAGATATTTTTTCTTTATTTATTTTTATGTAATTTCCTCCAGATTTTACTAGAGAACTAAAATTACCATGTATTGAATCATATTTTAATAAATTTGCACAAATTTCAGAGCTCGATCTATTATTAATATGTTTGATAATTATTTTACCTTTGTAATTTTCATAAATTGACCTCACAATCATTCTGCCAATTCTACCCATACCGTTAATGCCAACTTTTATTGTCATTTCTTTAAATAAAATTTAATTTTTTTACTAATTTTTTCACTACTTAAACCAAAATGATCATAGATTTTTTTATAAGGAGCACTTTTACCAAAGTCTTCTATTGAAAAAGACAAGCCCTTTTCAATATATTTTTCCCAAGACATTTTTGATCCTGCCTCAATTGAAAAAGTGTTTTTGCTTTCTTTTAAAATTTTATCTTTATAGCTCTTGTTTTGTTTGTCAAAAATTTCTTGGCAAGGCATTGATATTACTTTTGAATAAATTTTTTGTTTGGCCAATTTATGACTAGTCTCAATTGCAAGATTAACCTCTGATCCTGAGGCTAAAATAGTTAAATTTATATTTTTTCCAGTCCTTATAACTTCGTAAGCTCCCATAGAGCATTGATTTTTTTTGCTAAAACTCTTTCTTATGGGTTTTAAGTTTTGTCTAGTTAAAGCTAATATACTAGGTGTTTTGTTGCTGTTTAAAGCAATATCCCAGCATTCAATTGTTTCAGTTTGATCTGCTGGCCTTAAAACATTTAAGTTTGGAATAGATCTTAAAGCAGCAAGTTGCTCTACTGGTTGATGCGTAGGTCCATCTTCTCCAAGTCCTATTGAGTCATGTGTCATTATATAAATTACCTTCTGTTTCATTATAGCAGATAGTCTTATTGAAGGTTTGCAATAATCTGAAAATATTAAAAAAGTACCTCCATAAGGAATAAAATTACTATGAAGAGCCAATCCATTCATAATCCCACTCATTGCGTGTTCCCTAACACCGTAGTGAATATAATTACCACTAAAGTTACTTGAATTAATAATTTTATGTAACTTAGTTTTCGTATTGTTTGATCCCGCTAAATCAGCAGAGCCACCAATCAAAGTATTTCTCTCTTTTAATATAGCTGATAAAAACTCTTCTGAGGATTTTCTTGTAGCTATAGTCTTAAAATTTCTTATTGCATTTTTTTTTTGTTTTATAATTGAACTCGAGAATTTATTTTTTATTATACTTTTAAATTTTTGTTTGTGTTTGCTAAAAGTTTTATTCCATATTTTTTCTTTTTTGACACCTTTTTTTCCAATTTTTCTCCAATCAGTTAAGATTCTTTGAGGTATTTTAAATGGTTTATAATCCCAATCTAATTTTTTTCTAACTAAATTAATTTCATCTATTCCAAGAGGACTTCCATGAGAAGAGGCCTTTCCACCTTTATTTGGAGATCCAAATCCTATTTTTGTTTTACACGAAATCACAGTCGGTTTTTTTGATGTTTGCGCTTTTTTTAAAGCATTATAAATTTCTCTGTAATTGTGACCATTGATCAAAATATAATTCCATCCGTAGCTTTTAAATCTGTTTTTATAGTCATCTGAGACTGCTAAACTAGTAGGACCATCTATTGAAATAGAATTATTATCAAAAAGCATTATAAGATTATTAAGTCTAAGGTGACCGGCTAAACTCATTGCTTCATGACTTATTCCTTCCATAAGGCACCCATCACCAGCCAAGACATAGGTTTTGTGATTAATTAAATTTTTACCTAATTTTTTTTTTAAAATTTCTTCTGCAATTGCAAAACCTACAGAATTTGCAATTCCTTGACCTAGAGGACCAGTTGTTGTTTCAATACCTGAGTTTGGGTGATACTCTGGGTGTCCAGCACAAATTGAATTTAGTTGTCTAAATTTCTTGATGTCGTTAAGTGATACACTTTTATACCCAGTTAAATACAAAAGCGAGTAAAGCAACATTGATCCATGTCCAGCTGATAAAATAAATCTATCTCTATTGAGCCAGTTTGGATTTTTTGGATTAAATTTTAGAAAATATTTAAATAAAATTGTTGCAACGTCAGCCATACCCATTGGCATACCTGGGTGACCAGAATTAGCGTTTTGAACCGCATCCATTGATAAAAAACGAATAGCATTTGATAAATTTTTTTCTATATTTTTCAAAAAGTATCCTATCTAGACTTAGGTGATTCAATTTATTAATATAGATATATATATGAAAAACATTGATGAAAAAGAAAAAAAATTAAAGGATACTTTAAAAAAATTAGGAGAGATAAACATTCAACATAATGAAGAATTAGATAAAGTTGCAATTTTAAAAGATCAAAAAAATCAATTAGAAATTGAAAAAAAACAGATAACCACATCTCTGCAAAGCTTAGAAGAGGAAAACCTTAAACTTAGAAATCAAATAAATGAATTAAAAAAGGATTACGAAACTTCAAAAAGAAGAGAAAATCAATTTAATGAAAAAATTGATGAATTAAATCAAGAAACGGATAATTTATTGGAAGAAATAGATAAATGGCAAATGTAAATATAAAATTTAATGGTAAAGAATATTTATTATCTTGTGAAGATGGTCAAGAGGAACATTTGGAAGAATTATCCTTGAGTTTAAATAAAAAATTTAATGATCTAAAATTTGATCTCGGAAATATTGGAGAGAATAAATTATTACTAATATCTTCTATAAAAGTCATGGATGAGTATTTTGAAACCAAAAAAAAAGTAGATGCGCAAAAAAAAGAGCTTGAAGAATTAAAAGGTAAATTTAAAGAATTAAAATCTTTAGTTTATCAGTACAAAGATAACAAAGAAAATGAAATTAAAAATTTAAGCTCAACACAAGAAGAACTTGAGAATGATATTGAAAACTACAAAATAAGTTATGAAAATTTAATAGACAAAGTAACTTTAGAAATAGAGGATTTTGTTAAAAAAAATAGCACAAATACTTCTGTTTCATAAAATACCAGTGTCAAAATTTAAATTAAGAAAAAAAATTATTAACTTAAGAAAAAAAAAATATTTTGAAATCAAAATAGGCAATAATATTATAAATAGTTTTCATAATAAAATTAATCTAACAAAAAATAAAATTATTGGAGGTTATTTTCCAATAAATTTCGAATTTGATTGTTTGCAAATACTAAAAAAATTTTATTCTAACGGTTATAGTATTTCGTTGCCAATTATAAAAAGAAATCATCAAATGGATTTTTATAAATGGAGTCCAAATGATCCTTTAACAATGAGCTCATTAGGAATTCCTCAGCCAATAAAATTGAAAAAAGTATACCCAGATATAATATTTGTACCAATAGTTGCTTTTGATAAATTCAGGAACAGAATTGGCTATGGCGGCGGATTTTATGATAGATATTTAGAAAAAATTTCTCAAATTAAAAAATGTACAACAATTGGACTGGCTTTTTCACATCAAAAAGTTAATAAAATTAATGTTGAAAATTTTGACAGAAAATTAGATTTAATTTTGACAGAAAAATTAATGTAAAAATGAAGATTTTATTTTTAGGTGATATAGTTGGAGACACAGGATTTAAATCAGTAAAAAAAAACTTGCCAAATATAGTCTCAAAAAAAGGTATAGATTTTGTTTGTGTAAACGGTGAAAATGCAGCCAGTGAAGGTGTGGGTCTAACTGAAAATATTGCTAATGAACTTTTTAATGTAGGTGTAGATGTAATTACAACAGGCAATCATGTTTGGGATCAAAAAGAAATTTATGAATACATAAAAACTGAAAAAAAATTATTAAGACCAATAAATATGAGTGGAAATTTACCTGGTAAAGGTTTTTCCATATACAATTCAAAAAAAAATCTAAAAGTTGGGGTACTAAATCTTATGGGTAACGTTTTTATGAAAAAGTGTGATGATGTTTTTAAAATTGCTACTGAATTTATTACAGAAAAAAAAAAATCAAAAGATTATGATTTTTTAATAGTGGATTTTCATGGAGAAATAACTAGTGAAAAAATGGCTATAGGTAATTTATTTGATGGATATGCAACTTTAGTTGTAGGTACCCATACGCACGTGCCAACAAATGATGCAAGAGTCCTAAAAAATGGAACTAGCTATATTACTGATGCTGGAATGTGTGGGGACTATGACTCGGTAATTGGTATGAATGCACAAAATTCAATTAACAGATTTCTTAAAAAAGAAGCTGTAAAACATTTTCCTGCCAATGGAGAAGCATCTCTGAGTGGGGTGGTAGTAGATTGCGATGTAACAAATGGACTAGCAAAAAATATAGAAAGTTTCATTTTTGGTGGGAGTTTAAATAACGTAAATTAATTATGGCTGGACACTCACATTGGGCGGGTATTAAACATAAAAAAGGCAAAGCTGACAAACAGAGATCAAAAATTTTTTCTAAACTCTCTAGAGAAATCACTGTAGCTGCAAAACTAGGAGATAAGAATCCTGATATGAATTCGAGATTAAGATCAGCAATACAAGCAGCCAGATCGGCTAACATGCCAAAAGAAAATATTGAGAGAGCAATTGAAAAGTCTTCTAACAATGATCAATCAAATTTTGAAAATATTAGGTATGAAGGTTTTGGACCTAGCAAATCTGCTGTAATAGTTGAAGCATTGACTGATAATAAAAATAGAACTGCTTCTAATATAAGAACAATATTTTCGAAAAATAACGGTTCTTTAGGAACCCAGGGCTCTGCATCACATAATTTTCAAAGATTGGGTGTAATTAAAATAGATAAAAATGAAATTGAACAAGATAAAATTTTTGAATTAGCAATTGAGTCGGGTGCAAATGATTGTATTTCTCGTGATGAATTTCATGAAGTGCATACTGATATCGATGAAATATATGAGGTAAAAAAAAAATTTGAAAAAGTTATTGCAAATTTTCTTTCTACTGAAATCGAGTGGCTACCCATAAATAAGGTATCTCTTAAAGGTGAAGAAAATCAAAATATGGTAAAATTTTTAGAAACTCTTGACGATGAGGATGATGTACAAAATGTTTATACAAATGTTAACTTTGAGGATTAAATGATAATTGTTGGAATTGATCCAGGAATAGCAGGTGCTATCTGTTTTTTTTCTAGTGGTAATATTATTGATGTAATCGACATGCCTACAATGGCTGAAGGAAAAAAAAATAAAAAACAAGTTAATGGTAGGCAAATTTATAATGAAATAATGCTAATAAAAAATAAATTTAAGAACGAAAAAATTAGTGTAATAGTCGAACAAGTTTCTGCTATGCCAGGACAAGGTGTAACTAGCATGTTTAATTTTGGACAATCATTTGGAGTTATTAAAGGCATATGTTCTGCAATGGAGCTTCCCATTTTTTATGTCAGACCAGCAAAATGGAAAAAACATTTTAATTTGATTAATTCTGAAAAAGATGCCAGTAGAACTAAAGTAATAGAGATGTTTCCTGGAATTTCTAATAAGTTATCAAGAAAAAAAGATAATAATAAAGCAGATGCTATTTTAATTGCTCAGTATTTTGAAAACACAAGGGAAAACAACGATAACTAGACTATTAGAGTTTTTTTAAGTCAAATTAATGACATATTTTAATGGGAAACGATTGAATGGAAGCAGATATTGCAACGCAAAGTTTAGGTTTAGCAAGTAACACAGATTTTTCTTTAATTAGTTTATTTTTGCGCGCAGATATAATTGTTAAGTCAGTAATCATAATATTAATTGTAAGTTCTATTTATTCATGGGCAATAATATTTGAAAAAATAAGAATGTTTAGAAAAATTAATAAAAGCGCACAGGAATTTGAAGAGAAATTCTGGAAATCAAAGTCTGCTGAAACATTTTATAACAGTTTGCCATCAAATATTGAGGATCCTATGGCAAAATTATTTAAAAGTTCTATGCAAACAGTTATGAAAACTAGATCGAAATCAAATTTATCTGAAAGACTATCTAGTGTTTTAGAAGTAAATATTGAAAAACAAATGGTAGCAGTTGAAAAGTATAATAGTTTTTTAGCAACTGTTGGATCGACAGCTCCATTTATAGGATTGTTTGGAACTGTTTGGGGAATTATGAATTCATTTCAATCGATTGCAATTTCAAGAAACACTAGCCTTGCAATAGTTGCACCAGGTATTGCAGAGGCCTTATTTGCAACTGCGCTTGGATTATTAGCTGCAATTCCTGCTGTAATTGCATATAATAAATTTAATTCAGACTCTAGAAAATATTTACAAAAATTAGAAAATTTTTCAAAAAGATTTTTATCAATTATTTAAATGGGATTTAAGCTCAAAAGTTCAAAAAACGATCCAATGAGTGAGATTAATGTTACACCATTTGTTGATGTAATGTTGGTTTTGCTAATCATATTCATGGTCACTGCACCATTACTTACTGTTGGAGTCCAGGTAGATTTGCCAGAAACTTCTGCTGATACGCTTCCTGAAGAAAATGAACCATTAACTTTAACAATTAATTCTAAAGGTGAAATTTTTATACAAGAAACAAAGGTGGAGTTTAATAATTTAATAATAAAAATATTAGCAGTTTCAAATAATAGGACTGATACAAGAATATATGTTAGGGGAGATAAAGCAATTAATTATGGAAGAGTTCTTGAAATTATGGGAATGCTATCAGGATCAGGATTTACAAAAGTTGCTTTGATATCTGAACCGAATAAAGAGAGATAAAGATTATGTATAGAGGTCTTTTAATCTCATCAGGATTTCATGTTGCAATTGTTATGGTGAGTGTTTTAGCTTTGCCATTTGTTGCTAAAAAACCTCTTGATATTCCACCTCTTATTTCTGTTGAACTCATTCAAATTGCCGAAAAGACAAATATTCCTTTCGC
The DNA here is from genome assembly GCA_902599485.1 of uncultured Pelagibacteraceae bacterium. Taxonomy (GTDB): domain Bacteria; phylum Pseudomonadota; class Alphaproteobacteria; order Pelagibacterales; family Pelagibacteraceae; genus Pelagibacter. Next base: position 20,991 of record CACKFP010000002.1, read on the forward strand.
ACCAAAAGCTTCAAAAATAATTGAGAAGGCAAAAAAACAAAATGAAAAGCTTTTGTCTGAACAGGCCCCTCCTAAAAAAGTAAAAAAAGATGAAAAAAAAGAAGTTCAGACAGATAAAAAAAAAAATGAAATTTCTAAGGTTGCATCAAAAAAAACACCAACTAGTGAAAATAAAATAGAAAAGTTAAAAAAAGAAAAATTAAACGCTGTTCCTATGCCAGATGAGGATAAACAAAAAATTCAACCTAAAGAAGAAAAAAAGCAGAAACCTTCAAAAGAAATTAATGACGAAAATATCAAAAAAATAGTTCAAACTAAAAAACCTATTTTGGATGAAAAAAAAGTTAAGCAAGTCTCAGAGTTTGAAAAAAAAGAAAAATTGGATTTAAATGAAATTGCAGCTTTAATTGATAAAAAAAAAGAAAATTTAGCAGAAACAGAAAAAGAAGTGGATAAGATTTCTCAATCAACTGATGAAACTATGGATTATTCAAAATTAACCCTAAGCGAAGAGGACGCATTGAAGGCGCAAATATTTACATGCTGGAGTGTTCCTATAGGATTGCCATTTAGTGAGGATTTATTAGTAAGAGTTAAGCTTCAATTAAAACCTGACGGCACAATTGAAAAGCTTGAAATGCTTGATCATGTAAAAATGAATACACCTGGAAAAGAAAAATTTAGGACACTAGCAGATAGTGTAAGACGAGCTATTCAGCTTTGTAATCCATTAAAAGTTCCCACAAGTGGTTATGAAAGATGGAAAAATATGATTTTAAATTTTGATGCTCGTGATATGCTTGGAGGATAATGATTAGATTAATTAATTTATTTTTTATTGTATTTTTTTTATTATCAACTAAAGCTTATTCATTAATAGAGATTGATATAACTAGGGGTAATTTAGATCCGTTACCAATTGCAGTTTCTCCGTTGTTTCAAAATGATAGTTCAAAAAGAAATTCAATTAATGAACTTAATATTGAAAATGTTGGATCTGAGATTTCATTAGTTGTAGAAAATAATTTGAAAATTTCAGGTTTATTTAATCCTCTTAGTAAAGAAGCATTTTTACAAAAGCCAGATATTGCTCACTTAAAACCAAGATTTGAGGATTGGGCATTGATTAAAGCTCAAGCTTTAATTACAGGCAAAGTAACAATTGAGGATCAAAAATTAAAAGTTGAATTTAGACTCTGGGATATTTTAGCTGGAAGAGAAATGATGGCTTTGGCATTTACAACGGTTCCAAGTAATTGGAGGAGAGTTGGACATATAATTTCAGATAAAGTTTATGAAAGATTAACTGGTGAAAAAGGATATTTTGATACTAGAATTATTTATGTATCTGAAGAAGGACCTAAGACTGCAAGAGTTAAGAAGTTAGCTATCATGGACCAAGATGGTTTTAACACAAAATATTTAACATTAGGAAATGAATTAGTTTTAACTCCTCGATTTAATCCGACAAGTCAGATGGTGACTTATCTATCTTATTTTAAAAATTTACCAAGAGTATATTTATTAGATATTGAAACTGGCACGCAAGAAGTAGTTGGTGATTTTCCAGGAATGACATTTGCTCCAAGATTTTCTCCAGATGGAAAGAAAATTATTATGAGTTTTGCTAAAGATGGTAACTCAGATATTTATACCATGGATTTAGAAAATAGAATTGTTGAAAGAATAACAAATCATCCATCAATTGATACATCGCCATCTTACTCACCTGATAATCGATTTATAACATTTAATTCTGATAGGAGTGGTTTTCAACAAATTTACGTAATGAAATCTGATGGGTCAAATGTAAAAAGAATTTCATTTGGTAAAGGATTGTATGGCACGCCTGTATGGTCTCCAAGAGGCGATCTAATTGCATTCACAAAATTACATAAAGGGAAATTTTATATTGGTGTTATGCGAACAGATGGTTCGGGTGAAAGATTGTTAACCGAAAATTACTATCAAGAAGCTCCCTCATGGTCTCCTAATGGTAGGGTATTAATTTTTTATAGAGAGACCAAATCTAACGATAAAGGTGAAGGATTTAGCGCAAAACTTTGGTCTATAGATCTTACAGGATATAATGAAAGGCAGGTTCAAACAGAGACTGACGCCTCTGACCCATCTTGGTCGTCTTTACTCAGTAATTAGGCCTTTTTTATTAATTTTTAATATAAATTAAGTTGATTTTTATGCTTGAAACATCTAATTAGTTGTGAAAAAGTTCTAATAAATTATTAAGGAGCATTAATGAATTTTAGCAAATCATTTAGAAATACTTTTCTAGTTATATTATTAAGTTTAATCGTATCAGCTTGCGCAACAAAAAAAACCACTACAAAAGTAGAAGGTCAAATGCAAGGTGATGTTTATACAGGCACTGATACTGTTAAATATTTAGCTGACGGTGTTCCAGACAGAGTATTTTTTGCAACAAACGAGTCTATTTTAACAACTAAATCAAGAGACACATTAAGAAAACAAGCAAACTGGTTAAGAGAGAATTCTAGCATCAATGTTGTGGTTGAAGGTCACGCTGATGAAAGAGGAACTAGGGAATATAACTTGGCATTAGGTGAAAGAAGAGCAAATGCAGCTAAAGATTATCTTATCACTTATGGAATATCTGCAGACAGAATTTCAGTAATAAGTTATGGTAAAGAAAGACCTGTTGACTCAGGTTCAAACCCACTTTCTTGGTCGAAAAATAGAAGATCTGTAACCGTAAAAGCTAATTAAAGCTATTTGAAATATTTTAAAGACCCTAAGATTATTATAAATAATTTCAGGGTCTTTTTTTTGCCATCATTATAATTAAAAAATAATTTAATGTTTAAAAAGTACACCAATATTCTTACTTATATAATCTCTATATTTTTTATTTCATTAAGTGCAGTTTCTGAGGAACTTAGTATGAGAGAAATCTTAGAAATTATTCAAAAAGATCTTAGAACTTTGGAAAGAGCGGTTTATTCAGAATCTTTTCAAAAAAAAACTGGAGGTGAAACTGCTTTGACAAATAAGGAAACCGAAGATGTCTTGACAAGACATCTATTAAAATTGTCTGAAATAGAAAAACAATTTCAAAATCTGACTAATAAATTTGAAGAAATTAATTTTAAAGTAGATAAATTATCTTCGAGACTGTCTAAAACACAAGCAGATAATCAATTAAGATTTCAAGATTTAGAAAATAATTCTCGCCTTGTTCAAAAAAGTAATGACAATCAAGAAAACTTAATTACAAATGAAAATCTCGATAATGATCTAGCCAGCAAAAAAATTATGCCAGGCACATCCCAACCTCAAGATTTAGGTACAATATCATACAAGGACATGACAGATACAAATGAGACACAAGCAATAAAGTCTGTCGAAACGACTCAGACAATTTTGACAGAAAATTTTATAAACGAAGAAAAAATATTACCTGACGCTTCTCCTTTAGAGCAATATGAATTTGCAACTAGTTTTTTAAAGGTGGGAGATTATAATATGGCAGAAAGAGCATTCAGAGAATTTGTTGATACAAATCCAGATAATGATCTTTCTGGAAACGCACAGTATTGGTATGCAGAAACTTTTAGAATAAGACAGCTATACACAGATGCAGCATCTGCTTATTTAGAGGGTTACCAAAAATATCCCGAGAGTGAAAAAGCACCTATTAACCTTTTGAAGCTTGGTGTATCTTTAGTTCAAATAGGAGAGAAAGATCAGGGTTGCTTAATGATTGCTGGTGTTAAAAAACAGTATCCAAATGCCACTCAATCAGTTCTTCAAAAAGCTAAATATGAAGAGAAAAAGTTTGAGTGCAATAAAGAAAACTCCTAATTTTTATCTAACAAAATTAAAGGATCCAAAAGTTAAAAAATTATATAAAGTATTTTCAAACAATCTTACTTCTTTAGATATTGCAAAAAAAAAAGTAATGGTTGGAGTATCGGGTGGCATTGATAGTTTGTCTATTTTATTTTTCTCTCAGTGTTATGCATTGAAACACAAGGTAAAATTGTATCCAGTAATAATTGATCACAATCTTAGAAAAGAGTCATCTATAGAGGCTAAAAATTTAAAGTTTAAACTTAAAAAAAACTTCGGAATTAATTGCAAAATTCTAAAAAAAAAAAATATTAAAATTAATAAAAATATACAATCTTTTGCAAGAGACCTAAGATATGATTTATTTTTTAAAGAATGTAGCAAGCATAATATTGGATATCTATTATTAGGCCATCATAAAAATGATATGATAGAAAATTTTTTTATAAGATTGCTTAGAGGTTCTGGTTTGAAAGGACTTGTTTCCTTTGACAAAAATGTCAGTGATTATAATGATATAAAGATTGTCAGACCATTTTTGTCTATTCCAAAAAAAGAATTAATTAATATTAATAAAAAAACATTTGGCTTTTTTGTAGACGATCCTTCAAATAATAAAGATAAATTTTTAAGGAACAGAATTAGAAAGCTTTTAAGAAATTTAGATAAAGAAGGTTTAAACTTCGATAAATTCTATTTAACTTTAAAAAATTTATCAAAAAGCAATCAAGTTATTGAATTTTTTGTTGAGAAAAATGTTGTTGAAAACTCAAAATATTTTCAAAAAGATAAAAAAATTATTTTAAACCAATCTTTTTTTAAAAATCCAGACGAAATTATTTTAAGAAGTTTTATGTATGTAATTCAATATATCAGTAAGAAAAAAAACTTTCCAAGAGGCAAAAAAGTGTTAGGTCTCCTAGATACTATGAAGTTTTCAAACAATAATGTAAAATTGACACTTTCTGGATGTATTATTGAAAAAATTAGAGATTCTGTGATTATTTACCCAGAAAAGTGATAATTTTTTTGTTAAATGATCAAAATGACACTTGTTAATTTACTAATAATTCTTAATTTAATGTCTAATGAATTTTAAAAACTTAGCAATGTGGGGAATAATCGTTATTTTGACGATTGGGCTATATAATATGTTTAAAAACCCCCAAGGGTCAATTTCCCAAAAAAATAAAATAATTTTCTCTGAATTCTTAACTGAAGTAGATAATGGAAGAGTGGTTAAAGTCGAAATACAAGGAAAAAATATAAAAGGTGTATTATCAAATGGAAATCAATTTACTACTTATGCACCAGAAGATCCGAATTTAATTCAGAAGCTAAGTGATAAAGGTGTTAGCATTTCTGCCAGCCCATTAGAAGAGAAAATGCCTTCATTATTAGGAATACTTCTCTCATGGTTCCCAATGCTTTTACTAATTGCTGTATGGATCTTTTTTATGAGACAGATGCAAGGTGGAAAAGGCGGAGCAATGGGATTTGGAAGATCAAAAGCTAAAATGATGAATGAGGTAAAAGGCAAAGTTACCTTTAATGATGTTGCGGGTGTCGAAGAAGCAAAAGAAGAAGTTGAGGAAGTTGTTGAATTTTTAAAAGATCCTAGAAAGTTTAGTAGACTAGGTGGTAAAATACCAAGAGGCTGTTTATTAGTCGGTCCCCCTGGAACTGGTAAAACACTATTAGCTAGAGCAATTGCTGGAGAAGCAGGCGTTCCTTTTTTTACAATTTCTGGATCAGACTTTGTTGAAATGTTTGTTGGTGTTGGAGCTTCAAGGGTACGAGATATGTTTGAACAAGGAAAAAAACATTCTCCGTGTATTATATTTATTGATGAAATTGATGCAGTTGGAAGAAGCAGGGGAGCAGGTCTTGGTGGTGGGAACGATGAAAGAGAACAAACACTTAATCAGCTATTAGTCGAGATGGATGGTTTTGATACCAATGAGGGTGTCATTATTATCGCTGCAACTAATAGACCAGATGTATTAGATCCAGCTCTTTTAAGACCTGGGAGATTTGACAGACAAGTTGTTGTTTCAAATCCAGATTTAATTGGAAGAGAAAAAATTTTAAAAGTACATGCAAAGAAAATATCAATGGCACCTGATGTCAACTTAAGAACAGTCGCTAGAGGAACACCTGGATTTTCTGGTGCAGATTTAGCAAACCTTGTCAACGAAGCCGCTTTGCTTGCTGCAAGGAAGAATAAAAGAATAGTAACCTATCAAGAATTTGAAGAGGCAAAAGATAAAGTGATGATGGGGTCTGAAAGAAGATCAATGGTAATGTCTGAAGAAGAAAAAAGATTAACAGCTTACCATGAAGCAGGTCACGCTATAGTAACTATAAATGAAAAAGCTGCTTATCCTATTCATAAAGCAACGATTATACCGAGAGGGAGAGCTTTAGGTATGGTAATGCAATTACCAGAGAGAGATGAGGTTTCACAAACAAGAGAACAACTACATGCGCAAATGGCAATAGCAATGGGAGGTAGAGTTGCAGAGGAATTAATTTTTGGAGATGACAAAGTAACTACTGGAGCTTCCAGTGATATCGAACAAGCAACAAAAAGAGCAAGAGCAATGGTCATGAGAGCAGGGTTAAGTAAAGAAATGGGTCCAGTAGCATATGGCGAAAATGAGGAAGAAGTATTTTTGGGTAGATCTGTTGCAAGACAACAAAATATGTCTGAAGAGACTGCAAGAAAAGTTGATAGTGAAATTAGAAAATTTGTTGATATGGGTTATGAAAGAGCAAGAAAAGTATTAACTGATAAAATTGATGACTTACATAAACTAGCAAAAGCTTTATTAACTTATGAAACTTTAACTGGCGCAGAAATTGAAGATTTAATAAATAAGAACGTATATCCAAAAAATAAGGAAGATCTTAAAGTTGAAGATGATGACCAAAGCTCAGCACTTGGTTCAATGGGCTTAAAACCAAAGATAGTGCACTAAGCACTAATGAATAAATATTACACAAGAGCGTGTAATTTTTATTTTGGATTAGTATCAGAAATAAACGTTAAAAAAAATAAATCAATTCCTCTTCATGGTAATACTAAAATATCATTTGATAAAATAGAAATCATAAACAGAAAAAAAAACAAAATCATCAACATCAAAGATATTAGTAAGCTTTCAACTAAATTAAAAAAAAAAGTTAATAGAGATTTAAAAAATATAAAAAAAAAGAAAATTTTTAAAAAAATAAATTTATCTGATATCCCTATTTTGATGGGCATAGTTAATTTAACTCCAGATAGTTTTTCAGATGGTGGCAAATATAATAAAAAAAATTTAGCTTTAAAACATGTAAATAATTTAATATCAAATGGTGCAAAGATAATAGATGTCGGTGGGGAATCTACAAGACCTGGTGCAAAAGATATTAATCCTAGAAAAGAATGGGATAGAATAAAATTTATTTTAAAAATTTTAAAAAATAAAAAAAGTTTTATTTCATTAGATACTAGAAAAAGTTTTGTGATGGAGAATGCCTCCAAAATAAAAGCAGATCTTATCAATGATGTGTCTGGACTAAGTTATGATCCTGAGACTATAAATTATTTAATAAAAACAAAAAAACCTTTTGTCATTCATCATATGAAAGGAACACCAAAGAGCATGCAATTAAATCCAACATATAATAATGTATTGCTTGATATTTATGATTTCTTTGAAAATAAATTAAAATACTTAAGAAAAGAAGGCATTAAACATAATAATATTATATTAGATCCAGGTATCGGGTTTGGAAAAAATTTGAAACATAATATTACTCTTTTAAAGAATATTTCTATTTTTCATTCATTAGGCCTTCCTGTAATGTTGGGCTTATCTAGAAAAAGATTTATTAAGGACATTTCAAGAGAAAATGATACTAAAGAAAGGATTGGTGGAACTGTATCTTCATGCATTCAAGCATACCTTCAAGGAGTTCAAATTCTAAGGGTTCATGATATTAAAGAAATTAATCAAGCATTTAAAGTATTTAAAAAATTGCAAAATTAAAAATGATTAAAAAATATTTTGGAACAGATGGAATTAGAGGAAAAGTTAATGGATCTAAAATAAATGGAGAAATGTTTTTCAAATTTGGCTTAGCAGCCGGAACATACTTTAAAAATTTAAAAAAGAGTAAACAAACAGCAATTATTGCAAAAGACACTAGATTATCAGGATATACGCTTGAACCAGCTTTAGTGTCTGGATTGGCATCAGCAGGAATGCATATTTATACTTTGGGACCTCTACCGACAAACGGTTTGGCAATGCTAACAAAAAAAATGAGAGCTAATATGGGAATAATGATTACAGCATCTCATAATCCATATCACGACAATGGATTAAAGTTATTTGGACCTGATGGACTTAAATTATCTGATAGTATTGAGAAGAAAATTGAAAAGCTAATTGATTCAAAGATTACTAAAAATCTATCAAAACCAATAGAATTGGGAAGAGTTAAAAGATTAGAAAATGCTAACGATAGTTACATTAAAATATTAAAACAAAATTTCCCATCCTCATTTAGTTTAAAAGGTATCAAAATTGCTTTAGATTGTGCCAACGGAGCTGGTTACAAAGCTGGTCCATATTTATTTAAATCATTAGGTGCTAAAGTATATGACACTGGCACATCTCCTAATGGTTTAAATATTAATCTTAAATCTGGATCTACTTACCCAAGTAAAATATGTCAAATGACAAAAAAAAATAAAGCTCATATAGGTATTTCATTGGATGGAGATGCTGACAGAATAATTGTCTGTGATGAAAAAGGAAAAATTATTGATGGAGATAAAATTCTTGCAATGTTAGGCGAGAGATGGAAAAGAAAAAAGATTTTAAAAGGAGGCGTTATCGGTACATTAATGTCAAATTATGGCTTAGAAAATTTTTTTAAAAACAATGGAATTAAATTTTTAAGATCAGATGTTGGAGATAGATACGTAAAAGAAAAAATGAAACAAAATAAATTTAATTTAGGGGGAGAACAATCTGGTCACATAATTCTTGGAAAGTTTGCCACAACAGGAGATGGATTATTGGTTGCACTAGAAATCCTTTTCTCACTAAGAAAAAGAAAGAAAGCAAGTGAACTTTTTAACAAATTTAAACCCACTCCTCAAATATTAGAGAATGTTGAAGTTAAAGATAAATCAATTATTAATACCCCAAAATGCAAAAAAGCAATTAACGAAGCAAATAAAATAATTAAAAATATAGGGAGAATTTTAGTAAGAAAATCTGGTACTGAACCAAAAATAAGAATCATGAGCGAATCAGAAGATTCAAGTTTAAATAAATTGTGTGTTAATATAATTAAAAAATCTATTCAGTAAATTGAAAATCAAATCTAAAATATTAATTATTGCAGGATCAGACTCTTCTGGAGGAGCAGGAATTCAAGCAGATATTAAATCAGTTACTTCTCTTGGTTCTTTTGCTATGACAGCAATTACTGCTGTTACTGCTCAGAATACTACGGGTGTTAAGTCTATAATACCAATGCCTATTAAGGAAATTTCCAATCAAATTGAATTTACGTCAAAAGATATTAAGCCAGACTCAGTAAAAATAGGAATGCTGCATTCTACTCAAGTTATAAATTCAGTATTAAAATCAATAAAAAAGTCAAATTTAAAAAAAATAATATTAGATCCTGTTATGGTAGCCAAAGGTGGAGCCAAGCTTATTGATAATAAGGCTATTTTAGTGTTGAAAAAAAAACTTATAAAGAAGGTCGATTTAATAACACCAAATATTCCTGAAGCAGAAATACTAACTAAAATAAAAATTAAATCTATCTTGGATATGAAAAATGCTGCTAAAATTTTATTAGATTTAGGTGCTAAGAATGTTTTAATTAAAGGTGGTCACTTGAGTTCTAAAACCTTGAAAGATATCTTTGTAAGTAAAAAGGAGACTACAATATTTTCGAATAAAAAAATTAAAACAAAAAATACTCATGGAACTGGCTGTACATTATCAAGTGCAATTGCAACATATTATGGATGTGGAAAAACTCTAAAGAAATCTTGTGAGTTAGGTATTAGATATGTAAACAATGCCATTAGGACAAGACCAAACTTTGGAAAAGGAAATGGACCAATTAACCATTTAAATAGTTTTATAATAAAAAAGAAATTTAGATGAATAATGTAGTCGTTGTTGGATCGCAGTGGGGAGATGAAGGAAAAGGGAAAATAGTAGATTGGTTATCCAGTGAAGCAGACATTGTTGTAAGATTCCAGGGAGGACATAATGCTGGTCACACATTAGTCATAGATGGTGTTACTTATAAATTAAGATTATTACCATCTGGAATTGTAAGAAAAAATAAAATTTCAATTATAGGAAATGGAGTTGTTGTAGATCCTTGGGCGTTTCTAGATGAAATTGAGGAAGCAAAGTCTAAAGGTGTAGAAATAAATGAAAATAATCTCATATTATCAGAGGCCGCAACATTAATTTTACCATTTCATAGAGAGATGGATGAAATAAGAGAAGACTCTGCAGGTAAATCGAAAATTGGAACTACTAGAAGAGGCATTGGTCCAGCTTATGAAGATAAAGTTGGAAGAAGATCAATAAGAGTAATGGATCTTGCATCAAAACAAAATCTTGAAAATCGATTATCATTGGTGCTTGAACACCATAATGCCATCCGAAAAGGATTGGGTAAGCCAATATATGAAAAAGATAAACTAGTTGAGGAATTATTAAAAATAGCTCCAAATATTTTAAAATATTCAGCACCTGTTTGGAGAAAGATAGATCAATTTAAATCAGAAAATAAAAAAATATTATTCGAGGGAGCTCAAGGAATATTACTTGATGTTGATCATGGAACATATCCATATGTAACTTCATCCAATACGGTTGCAGCTTCAGCAGCAACAGGATCTGGATGTGGTCCAAACTCAATAAATTATGTATTAGGAATTACAAAAGCATACACAACTAGGGTAGGCGAAGGACCTTTCCCAACAGAATTGACAGATGATATTGGTAATCATTTAGGTGAAAAGGGACATGAATTTGGAACTGTAACTAGTAGAAAAAGAAGATGTGGCTGGTTTGATGGAGTTTTAGTAAGACAAACTATAAAGATCTCAGGTATTAATGGAATAGCATTAACAAAATTAGATGTATTAGATGAGCTTGATGAAATAAATCTTTGTGTAGCTTATGAGTTAAATGGAAAAAAAATAGATTATTTTCCTGCAGCTGTTGAAGATCAATTAAATGTTAAACCAGTTTATAAAAAACTTGAAGGTTGGAAATCTAAAACCCAAGGTGTAAAAAAATTTGATGATTTACCTAATAATGCAAAAATTTATGTAAAAGCTATTGAAGAGTTCATTGAGACAAAAATATCCAGTATTTCAACAAGCCCAGAGAGAAAAGATACAATTCTTTTAGTAGATCCGTTTAATGATTAAAAACAGCGGTATTAATTTGCGGGCAGCAGGTTTTTTGATTTAGCAGAGTTAAGCATATGTTTTTGAAGTTTTTCAAATGCTTTATTTTCAATTTGTCTTATTCTTTCTCTACTTATTTTGAATTTTTTACTTAAATCTTCTAAAGTTATTGGATCATCTGTTAACCTTCTTGAGTAAAGGATTTCTTTTTCTCTTTCATTTAAAATTTTAATAGAATCTTGAAGAAGATCTTTTCGTTGCTCCATTTCTTCATTTTGGGCAAATTTAAGTTCTTGATCCATATCATTGTCTACAACCCAATCTTGCCATTCATCACCGTCTTCTCCAATTGGTGCATTTAGTGACTGTTCTTTTCCTGAAAGCCTTCTATTCATAGATACTACTTCTTGCTCACTAACATCTAATCTATTTGCTATATCTTTTACGTGTTCATCACGTAAGTCACCCTCAGTTCTAGGCGCAATTTGATTTTTCAACTTCTTCAAGTTGAAAAAAAGCTTTTTCTGAGCTGTTGTAGTTCCAATTTTTACTAAGCTCCATGATCTTAGAATATACTCTTGAATAGAAGCTTTAATCCACCACATTGCATAAGTTGCAAGTCTAAAACCTTTTTCTGGTTCAAATTTCTTAACAGCTTGCATTAAACCTACGTTACCTTCTGAAATCATTTCATTAAGAGGCAAACCATAGCCTTTGTAACCCATCGCTATTTTAGCAACTAATCTTAAATGACTTGTAACAAGTTTTTCAGCTGATTTAACATTTCCTGTAGTTTGCCAATTTTTAGCAAGCATGTATTCTTCCTCAGCATCTAGCATAGGAAATTTTTTTATTTGAGCTAGATATGCAGCTAAGCCACCTTCATTTGAAAGTGTAGGCAAGTTGTATGTATTAATACTCATCGGAAGTATTTATGTAATAGAGAAATTTTTTTTTACAATCGTTTTATTTACTTAATTTTCTTAGTTTTTTTAGGATATTAATCAACTCTTTTGGGATATTTGATGAAAATTCTAATCTTTCCTCTGTCCTAGGATGGTCAAAACCTAACTGTTTTGCATGTAAAAATTGTCTATCTAGATTTAAAATTTTATTATTAAGATCTTCATCAATGTTTTTAAATTTTTTAAATTTCTTTTTATATTTTTTATCTCCAAGAATATTATTACCTTTGTATGACATATGAACTCTTATTTGATGAGTTCTCCCAGTTTCTAATTTACATTGTACAAAACTAAAAGTTGGAACTTTATCATTCTCAAAAAGCTCTAAAGTTTTATAATGTGTAATTGCTTTTTTACCTTTGCTAGATGACACTTCCATCATTTGTCTGTTTTTTGAACTTCTAGTTATGAATGTTTGAATCGTTCCTATTTGAGGTCTCAATTTTCCCCATATTAAAGTTTGATAAACTCTTGTTATAGTGTGTTTGGAAAACTGAATTGATAATTTTTCATGAGTTGAATTATTTTTTGCAATTACAATTAATCCCGATGTATCTTTATCAATTCTGTGAACTATACCAGGTCTAAGTTCATCTCCAATATCAGATAAATTTTTACTATTATAATTCATTAATGCGTTAACTATTGTATTATCGTAATTACCAGCACCAGGATGCATTGAAATTCCTGAAGGTTTGTCAATTACAATTAAATCTTCATCTTCATAAATTATATTTAATTTAAATTTATAAGGCTTTAAGCTTTGTTTCTTAGGCTCAACAATTTCAAGCTCAATTTTGTCATTTACTTTAGTCTTAATCGAAGGATCTTTGATAATTCTTTCATTAATTTTTAACTTACTATCTAATATTAAATTTTTTACTCTAGTTCTGCTTAAACGTTTATCATGGTTGGCCAATATGATATCTACTCGTTTGTTATTATCGTCTTCTCCAACAATAAAATTGATGATATTTTTCATAAATTACTATATTAAATTAGTATGCGTTCGTAGCTCAACTGGATAGAGCGCCAGATTTCGGCTCTGGAGGTTCAGGGTTCGACTCCTTGCGGGCGCACCACTATTCTCCCATATTAATAAGCGTTCCTTTTTTTTTTGCAACATGGAAAGAATAATAGAATAATGCAATAGATAATACAAAGTAAACCCCATTCCACATAAATGCATTATAGATATTTTGAATATCTACAGTTTGATTAATCAAAATATTTCTTGCTTCTTCGAAAATATATACCAATGGCAATAAGTATGCTATTTTTTGAAACATTTCTGGCAAAATTTCTATTGGATAATATATGCATCCAAACGGAGCTAATAAAAACATTGTAGACCATGCTATATTTTCAAAAGAGGGGCCATATCTTAATAGACCTGCTGATACAAGGATACCAAGCGTTATTCCAAATAAATATAGACTCAAAAATAAAAAGAATAAAAATATTCCTAAATCTAAAATAGAAATACCAAACAATGGAGAGGTTAAGAGCACTGCTGGTATTAAACCTATAAGCGCTCTTATTAAAGCTGTAGCAACAAGTGAAGTTAATATTTCACCAATTTTCATTGGCGCAATAAATAAATTTGTAAAGTTTCTGCTCCAAATTTCCTCAAGAAATAGCATATTAAATCCAATACTAGTTCTAAAAAGAAAATCATAAAGGATTGCGCAAGTTAATATAACTCCAACTGCATTATTATAATATGTTGTATGTGTAGCAAAAAAATTTGAGATGAATCCCCACAATGTAATTTGAATAGTCGGCCAGTAAACAAGATCCAAAATCCTTGGGAAAGATCTGGTAATTAAATAAAAATGTCTTAAAAAAAGACCATACATTCTAGTTAAGCTCATTTTTACTCCTAGATAATTTTAAAAAAACTTCTTCAAGGTTTTTTCTGCCATGTTTACTGATTAATTCTTCAGGATTTCCTTTATCGATTATAATTCCATCTTTCATCATTAGAATTGACTTACATAGTCTAGTGACTTCATTCATATTATGAGATGCAAGAAGTATAGATATTTTTTTTTCTTTTTTATAATCTTCCAAAAAAGATCTAACAAAATCACCTACTTCTGGATCTAATGATGCGGTTGGTTCATCTAATAGCAATACTTTTGGTTCATTGATTAATGCTTTTGCCAAACTAACTCTATTTTTTTGTCCAGATGATAATTCACCTGTAATGCTATTAAGTAATCCTCCCAATCTTAATTTTTCTGATAAAAATTCAATCCTCTCATTAATATTATTTATTTTGTATAATTTTCCATAAACGGTTAGATTTTGTTTAACCGTAAGTTTTTTTGGTAATTCAATATATGGAGATATGAAGTTTATTTGTTCCAAGATTTCAATTCTATTTCCCTCCAATTTTTGACCATTTATCAAAATTTCTCCACTAGTTGGTTTCAGAAGTCCTAACAACATACCAATCGTGGTCGTTTTGCCTGAGCCATTTGGACCTAATAAGCCTAAAATTTCGTCTTCTTCTATGTTAAAGCTTATACCTTTTACAGCCTCATTCTTTCCATAATTTTTTTTAATATTTTTTACTTCGACTAAATTTTTCATTTTTTTGATGCTCTAAGAAGTCTATCGTTAATCACTAATCCAAAGTTTTGGTTTGGTATTTTTTGCACAGCTATTTTTCTGTAACCTAACTTCTTAATTTTTCTTAATGTTTTATACAAATTTTTACTACTCTCCATTAGATTATTTGTCTTACTTAAATAAAAATAATTCTTATTATTTTCTTTTTTCTTCTTGATTAGGATAAAAGCCTCATCTTTTTTTATTTTAACTGCGTTTAATCTAATGGGTATACCTGGTGAATAATGAACTCTCCCTCTTCCTGGAGAATTTATATTGTTTTTACCATGCAATTTAGTTTTTAAATTTATTTTTAATTTTTTTTTTAATATAGAAATATCTAAACCGCCCAATCTTAAAATTTGGGGTTTTTTTACTAAACTTATTATTGTAGATTCAACACCAACTTTTGATCTTCCACCTTCTAGAATAAATTTAATTTTTTCTCCAAATTCATCATATACATCATCTTTTGTTACTGGACTTATTCCTTCAGAAATATTTGCACTTGGTGCCGCCAAAGGATATTTTAAAGATTTTAATAATATTCTAGCGGTTCGGTGACTTGGAAATCTTACACCTAACGTTTTTTTGTTATTAGTAACGTTTTTTGAAATTTTGCTTTCATTTTTTAGTTTTAATATAAAGGTAATTGGTCCAGGGCATAATGAATTATAAAGTTTATAAAACAAAGTATTTGTCTCACAATCTTTTTCCAAATCTTTAATATTATAGTAATGAACTATTAAGGGGTTATCAGAAGGTCTTCCTTTTAATTTAAATATTTTCTTAGTGCCTTTATCAGAATAGGCGTTAGCAGCTAATCCATAGACAGTTTCTGTAGGTATTCCAACACATTCGTTATTATTTAAATATTTTACTGCTTTTTTAATATTTGAATCATTAATTTTCATATAATATTACAAACTATTATATGAATGAAAAAATTTTGCCAGATGATATTGAATTAAAATCTTTGAGTGAACTCACAGATATAGCAGATCGTTTAATTCAAAAATTAGAAAATAAAAAAAATTTGGAAGAATCCATTGAAGATTATCAATATTTAATAAAGTTAAACAATATAATAGAGAAAAAATTTCAAAAGGACTCAAAAAATATATCCGAAAGTACTAAGCTAAAAATAGAAGAATTAACCTCAAGAAAAAATGAAAAAAAAATTAGTTAAAACTGTTAATGAAGTAAATAAATTTTTAAAAAATTACTTAGCAAAACAAAAAAAAACAGATCTAATTATACCTATTAAATATGGTTTATTTCCTGGAGGAAAAAAAATAAGATCTAAGCTTATTTTTGATGTTGGAAAAATTTTTAATGTAGAAAAAAAATATCTTTTATATTTAAGTTCAGCTGTTGAATGTATACACGCTTATTCACTAATACATGACGATTTACCGTGCATGGATGATGATGATATTAGAAGAGGCAAACTGACTACACATAAAAAATTTGGAGAATCAACAGCAGTTTTAGCTGGAAACTCCCTTTTGACATTAGCTTTTGAAATTTTATCTGATCCAAAGTTTAATATAAATAACAATAAAAAAATTTCCCTAATAAATCTAATATCTCAATCATCAGGACACCAAGGAATAGCCGGAGGTCAATTTTTGGATTTAAATTATGAAAGAAAAAAAGTTTCTAAACAAAAAGTTATCGATATGGAGATTAAAAAGACAGGAAAATTATTTTCATTCAGCTGTTTGTCTCCAGTTATTTTGTCAAATAAAAAAAATCAAATAAAAAAATTTTCAATTATTGGTGAAAAAATTGGTTTACTTTTTCAAATTGCAGATGATTTAATTGATTATAGCAGTACATCAAAAACTGCAGGAAAAAAAACAAATAAAGATTCAAAAAGGGGAAAAGCAACATTAATAAGTTTACTAGGATATAAAAATGCTATTAAATATGCTTCAAAACTAAAAAAAGAAATATTTAATAGTTTAGTTAGCTATGGAAATAATGCTAGTGATTTAAAAGAGACAATTGAATTTATATTAAATAGAAATAAATAAATGCAAAATTATAAATATTTAAATAATATTAATTTTCCTTCAGATATAAAAAAACTAAATAATGAAGAATTAAAAGTTCTATCAGAAGAAGTAAGAAGCGAAATGATTGATGCTGTTTCAAAAACAGGTGGTCATCTAGGTGCAGGCTTAGGTGTTGTAGAATTAACAGTAGCACTTCACCATGTTTTTGACACCCCAAATGATAAATTGATATGGGATGTTGGTCATCAATCATACCCTCATAAAATTTTAACAGGAAGAAAAGATAAAATACGAACTTTACGACAAGGAAGTGGATTATCTGGTTTTACAAAGCGATCAGAAAGTGAATTTGATCCCTTTGGTGCAGCTCATAGTTCTACTTCTATCTCTGCTGGACTTGGCATTGCAACAGCAAATAAATTATCAAATAAATCAGATCAGGTTATAGCAGTTATTGGTGACGGTGCAATGAGCGCAGGAATGGCATATGAAGCTATGAATAATGCTGGAGACTCAAAAACAAAAATGATCGTAATTTTGAATGACAATGATATGTCAATTGCAAAACCAGTTGGTGCAATGAAATCTTATCTTGCTAAAATTTTTTCAGGTAAGATTTATTTTAGTTTCAGAGAAACAGTTAAAATGATTATTTCATCCTTTTCAAAAAGATTTAGCAAAAAGGCTGGAAAGGCTGAAGATTTTTTAAGATCGGCTGTCACAGGTGGTACATTATTTAATTCATTAGGTTTTTATTATGTTGGTCCAATTGATGGTCATGATTTAGATGTTCTATTGCCTATTTTAAAAAATGCAAAAGAAAGTAATCACACTGGTCCAATACTAATTCATATAAAAACTCAAAAAGGCAAAGGATATAGTTTTGCTGAAAAATCCGAAGATAAATATCACGGAGTTACAAAATTTGATGTTCAAACTGGAGTTCAACAAAAATCAACAACCAAAGCTCCTGCTTTTACAAAAGTCTTTGCAAATACATTAATAGAGCATGCAAAGAAAGACAGTAAAATTGTAGGTATAACTGCTGCTATGCCGTCTGGGACAGGAATGGATGCATTTAGTAAAGTTTTCCCTGATAGAACTTTTGATGTTGGAATTGCTGAACAACATGCAGTTACTTTTGCTGCAGGTTTAGCCACTGAAGGTTATAAGCCTTATGCAGCAATTTATTCAACATTTTTACAAAGAGCTTATGATCAGGTAGTTCATGACGTTGCAATTCAAAGTTTACCAGTAAGATTTGCAATTGATAGAGCTGGTTTAGTTGGTGCCGATGGAGCCACTCATGCAGGTGCTTTTGATATTACATATTTATCAACTTTACCTAATTTTATTGTTATGGCAGCAAGTGATGAAGCAGAATTGGTAAGAATGGTTAATACCTCAGTAGATATTAATAATAAACCATGTGCATTTAGATATCCAAGGGGAAATGGAGTAGGTTTAGAATTACCCGAAATCAACGAAAAAATAGATATTGGAAAAGGAAGAGTTATTAGAGAAGGAAAGAAAGTTGCCTTAGTAAGTTTTGGAAACAGATTAAAAGAATGTTTATTGGCTGAAGAAAGTTTAAAAAAAATGGGAATTAATCCAACAATTATTGATGCTAGATTTGCAAAACCTCTGGATGAAAGTCTTATGTGGCAAGTTGCAACAAATCATGAAGTTCTAATTACATTGGAAGAAGGTTCTATTGGAGGCTTTGGAGCACATGTAAATCATTTCTTAAATGAAAAGAATTTATTGGATAATAATTTAAAATTTAGATCAATGATTTTGCCTGATAAATTTTTGGACCAAGACAAACCTGAACAAATGTATAAAGACGCCGGTTTAGATGCTAAATCTATTGAGGAGAAAGTTTTAGAAACTCTAAATTCTAAAGTTGTGATTAAAAAAACGAATTAATTACCACATTGAGCTTTATTCATTAAGTAATGATCAAGAATTACACAATGCATCATTGCTTCACCTATAGGAACTGCTCTAATACCTACACAAGGATCATGTCTACCTGTGACAGAAATTGAAGTATTTTTTCCAAATTTATTAATTGTTTTTCTTTGAGAAAGAATTGATGAAGTTGGTTTTACTGCAAAAGAAACTATTATTTCTTGACCACTAGAAATACCTCCAAGAATTCCTCCAGCATTATTTGATTTAAATTTTGTTTTCATTCCTGTTCGAGACATTTCATCAGAATTTTGTTCACCAGAAAGTTGAGCAGAATTCATTCCTGATCCTATATTTACCCCTTTTACTGCGTTAATACTCATCATTGCTGATGCTAAATCCATATCTAATTTTGAATAAATTGGAGCTCCTAATCCGACAGGAACACCTCTTGCTCTTACTTCAATAATAGCCCCACATGATGAGCCAGCTTTTCTTATCCCAAGTAAATATTTTTCCCATAATTTTAAAACTGTTTTATCAGGACAAAATAAAGGGTTTTTTGTGATGAAACTGTCATTCCATTTTTCTGTGTCACATCCTAGTATTCCTAATTGTGTTACAGCTCCAATTACATTGTACTTTTTCCCAATAATATTTTGTAAAATTTGTTTTGCTATTGCCCCTGCTGCCACTCTTGAAGCAGTCTCTCTTGCTGATTGTCTGCCTCCACCTCTATAATCTCTTATTCCATACTTTTTAAAATATGTATAATCAGCATGACCAGGTCTAAATTTATCTTTAATGTTTTTGTAATCCTTCGAACGCATATCTTTATTGAAGATAATCATTGAGATAGGTGTACCAGTTGTTTTGCCCTCAAATGTTCCTGATAGAATTTCTACTTTATCATCCTCTTTTCTTTGGGTTGTGAATTTTGACTGACCAGGCTTTCTTTTATTTAATTCTAACTGAATGTCTCTGATATTAAGCTTAATATTCGGAGGACAACCATCAACAACACATCCTATTGCTGGACCGTGAGACTCACCCCAAGTAGTAAATCGAAAAAATTTTCCAAATGTATTAAAAGACATTATATTATTATATAAATTATTTTGGTTAAATTATGAACGAAAAAAATTCTTTAGGGTTAGATAAATGCTTTCTAGATCTCGATAATCCAATACTATTATTCACTGAATGGTACAACGAGGCAAAGAAAACAGAAATAAATGATCCAAATGCATTAGCTCTAGGCACTATTAACGAAAAAGGTTATCCAAACGTAAGAATGGTATTGCTTAAAGATTATGGAGAGGATGGATTTGTTTTTTACACTAACTTTAATAGTAATAAGGGAAACTCTATAAAGCAGAATCCAAACATTTCGATGTGCTTTCATTGGAAAAGTTTACTCAGACAAATTCGAATAGTTGGTACTGCTGAAAAAGTTTCTGATGAAGAAGCTGATAATTATTATAAATCCAGAAGTTACGGAAGTAGAATTGGTGCATGGGCATCAAATCAGAGTTCAATTTTAAAAGATAGAGAAGAGCTAAACCAATCTATAAAAAAATTTAAAGATCTCTATAAAGATGAAAATAATGTTCCAAGACCTGTTCATTGGTCAGGATGGAGGTTAAAACACCACGAAATTGAATTTTGGTTAGATGGTGAAAATAGAATTCACGAAAGATTAAAATATATTAAAGAAAATAATGATTGGAAAAAAATTCTCTTATCACCTTAAAATTTTCTATTAATACTAAATGAAGTTAAATTTTTGAGTATAGTTTTTTCTTCACAATCTTGAAATATACTTAATGAATTTGATGCTAAACCTATATAGTGCTCCGCTTTCTTGTAACACTCATTAATTATATTATATTTTTTTACCAATGTAAGCACATAGTCAAATTGTTCTTTAGATCTGATATTTTGTTCAAATATTTTTTTTAAAACTAATTTTTCATCTGAAGATAATTTTTGATGTAATAGAATAATTGGGAGAGTAACCTTGCCCTCAAAGAAATCTTTCCCTATCTCTTTACCAAACATTTTTAATTCTGAGTTATAGTCAAGTGTGTCATCTGCAATCTGAAATGCTAATCCAAGGTTCTTTCCATAGAATTCTAGTGCATCTTTAAATTTATTATCTTTATCAGTAATTATCGACCCAACTTTTGAAGAAGCTGAAAATAAAGCTGCAGTTTTAGAAGAAATTATATTCAAATATGTATCTTCTAACATTTCAGAGTCACCTTTATGTTGTAATTGCAAAACTTCTCCTTGAGCAATAGTTGATGATGTAGAAGATAAAAGTTTTAATACTTCAATACTTCCATCCTCAACCATCATTTCAAAACATCTACTTAATAAATAGTCTCCAACAAGAATTGATGACTGATTTCCCCAAATTTTATTTGTAGTTTTTTTACCTCTTCTTAAATCTGCGCTGTCAATTACATCATCATGCATAAGAGTTGCTGCGTGTATAAGTTCAACACATGCAGCTAGGTTCACATCTCTACTACCTTTTGTATATCCACACAATTTAGCACACTCCAAAGTAAGCAATGCTCTTAATCTTTTACCTCCACTAGTCATGTGGTAAGCTGTCATTTCTTTAACAAGCTCAACTTTACTATCTAATTTATAAGAAATTTTGTCTTCAACTAAACTTAGTTTTTCATCAACAGAATTTACTAAATCTGTATACGCATTAGTTATTTGCTTTTTTAATTGAACTACTGAACCCATAAATTCAAAATATTACATTAAGTTTATTAATATACTTATCAATTGACGCACCTAATTCTTCAACTATAAGTAGCTTTATAATTAAGTAAAATTTTTATAATCATTTGTATGTTTTCATTTTTTAAAAAAAAAAAAATTGTTAGTCTTTTAAGACTTACTGGCGTCATAGGAAATGTTGGAAAGTTTAAACAAGGAATAGAATATTCCTCTCAAGAAGAAATGATAAAAAAAGCTTTTTCAGTAAAAAAAGCAGAGGCTGTTGCAATTTCAATTAATTCACCAGGGGGTTCACCCGTTCAATCACATCTAATATATAAATTTATTAGAGAACAGTCTAAGAAAAACAAAAAAAAAGTAATAGTTTTTGCTGAAGATGTTGCTGCATCCGGAGGCTATCTAATTGCATGCGCAGGTGATGAGATTTATGCTAATGCAAGTTCTATAATCGGATCAATAGGAGTAATTTATTCTTCTTTTGGTTTTAAAGACTTAATTCAAAAAATAGGTGTTCAAAGAAGGGTTTATACAGCTGGAAAAAATAAAAGCACTCTAGATCCTTTTTTAGATGAGAAAGAAGAGGACATTCAAAGATTAAAAAATATTCAACTGGAACTTCACCAAGAATTTATTAATGTTGTAGAGGAAAGTAGATCAACAAAATTAAACAAAACTGATGTTGAACTTTTTTCTGGAGAATTTTGGTCTGGCAAAACATCTTTAAAACTTGGTTTGATAGATGGAATAGGGAATGCAGAACAGATATTAAGAGAAAAATTTGGTGAAGATGTTGAAATTAAAAAATTTGAAAAGTCTAAAGGATGGCTTGCCAAAAAACTTTCGTCTTCTGAAGACCATGCGGATAAATTGATAAGTGTTTTAGAAGAAAGATCTATTTGGCAAAAATATGGTTTCTAAAAAAAAAACGAAAAATCCAAAATCATTTATTTCTTTTCAGGATACAATTTTAAATCTTCAAAAGTACTGGTCAAAAAAAGGTTGCGTTATTTTACAACCTTATGATTTAGAAGTTGGAGCAGGAACATTTCACCCAGCAACAACTCTAAGATCATTAGGTTCTAAACCATGGAAGACAGCTTACGTTCAACCATCAAGAAGACCAACAGATGGAAGGTATGGAGAAAATCCTAATCGTTTACAACACTATTATCAATTTCAAGTTTTAATAAAACCTTCACCAAAAGATATCAAAAAAATGTATCTTAATAGCCTTTCATCAGTAGGTATTAAATACGAAGAGCACGATATCAGATTTGTAGAGGATGATTGGGAAAGTCCAACCTTAGGTGCTGCTGGTCTTGGATGGGAAGTATGGTGTGATGGTATGGAAGTTACTCAATTTACTTACTTTCAACAAATGGCAGGTATGGAATGCAATCCAATATCTGTTGAAATTACTTATGGTTTAGAGAGATTATGTATGTTTATTCAAGGTAAAAAAAATGTTTTTGATTTAATTTGGAATGATGAGGGAGTTTTATACAAAGATGTCTTTCATCAAGCTGAAAAAGAATTTTCAGCCTATAATTTTGAGCATGCAAACACAGATAAATTATTTAAAATTTTTGATATGCTCGAAGAAGAAGCAAAATCATTAATTGAAAAGAAAATTTCTCTTCCAGCATATGATCAATGTTTAAAATCAAGTCATGTGTTCAATATTTTAGATGCTAGAGGAGTTATAAGTGTTGCTCAAAGAGCAGAATATATTGCAAGGATCAGAGATCTGACAAGAGAAATTGGAAAAATCTGGGTAGAAACACAAAATTAAAATGTCTGAATTTTTTCTTGAATTATTTAGTGAAGAAATACCTTCCAGATTACAAATCAATGCTAGAAATGAATTAACACAAATTTTTAAAAAATTTTTTGATGATAATGAAATTATAGTTAAAGGTAAAATTAATACTTATTCAACTCCAAATAGGCTCATTGTTCATATAAACAAGATATCTAAAGATGTAATAAAAAAAGCAGAGGAAATTAGAGGTCCTAATATAAATTCTCCAGAAAAGGCTTTGGAAGGATTTTTAAAATCCAATAAAATAAGTAAAGAGAAAGTTTTCAAAAAAAGCACTGAAAAAGGCATATTCTACTTCTACAACAAACCATCGCAAAAAATAAAAACATACGATTTATTAAAAGAAAGTATTGCAAGTTTACTTTTAAAAATTTCATGGAAAAAATCAATGAAGTGGGGCAATCATGATTTATATTGGGGAAGACCGTTAAAATCAATATTAGCTTTATTTGATAAAAAAATAATTGAATTTAAATTACACCATTTACATAGTTCAAATAAAACTTTTACAGATAAAGATCTAGAAGATGAAGTAAAAAGTTTTTTTGATTTTAAATCTTATATAAAATTTTTTAAACAAAAAGGAGTGACAATTGATCAAGATAAAAGGAGAGAATTTATAATTAAAGAAATAAACAATGCAACTAATCAAAAAAAAATTCATATAAACGTGAATGAAAAACTTATAGACGAAATAATAAATATTGTTGAAAAACCAAAAATTTTAGTATGTGAGTTTAATAAGAAATTTTTAGAAATTCCCCAAGAAATACTTATTATTACAATGCAGCATCACCAAAAATATTTTCCTACATTTGATAGCAAAAACAAAATAACAAATAATTTTATAGTTGTAGCAGATTGCAAGGACAAAAAGGGATTAGTTAAATTAGGAAATCAAAATGTTGTAGATGCAAGGTTGGCAGATGCAGAATTTTTTTGGAATAGAAATAAGTCTCAAAATTTAGTTAAACAGGTGTCTAGATTGAAGCAAATTAATTATTTTAAAGGGTTGGGAAGTTATTTTGATAAAATACAAAGAGTAAGAAAACTTAGCGGAATAATATCAGATGAACTTTTAATAAGTAAAGAAAAGATAGAAATTGCCTCCTCAATTTGCAAAGTAGATTTGATGTCGGATTTAGTCGGAGAGTTTCCCGAATTACAAGGCGTGATGGGTGGATATTTCGCAAGAGAGCAAGGTTTTGACGAAGAAATAAGTTTAGCTGTTTCAGAGCATTACTTACCAAGCGGCATTGATAGTAAAGTTCCAAAAAAACCATACAGCATAGCATTATCGTTAAGTGACAAAATAGACTCTTTAGTTGGATTTTTTGGAATCAATCTTAAACCAACTAGTTCAAAAGATCCTTATGCTTTAAGAAGAATGGCAATTAGTTTATTAAGGTTAATAATTGAAAATCAAAAAAAAATAAAATTAAGAGATCTAATAAATTATTCAATAAATTTATATAAAGAACAAAATTACTCTTTTGACTCAAAATTGATAAATGATGAATTGGGAGATTTTATTTTAGATAGATTAAAAAATTATTTAAAAGAAAAAAATATTAGGTCGGATATTATTGAATGCTCCACTAATTCTTATGGAATAGATGATTTACTAAAAATTTTTAATAAATCATTAAATTTGAATAAAAATATTAAAAAAGATTTTGGTCTTGATGTTATTGCAATTTATAAAAGATCTGCAAACATTTTAAATAGCGAAGGTAAATCAAAACTAGAAATTGTAGGTTCTGCCGATCCTGGTCTCTTTAAAAATGATTATGAAAAAAATCTTTATAAAAAAATACATGCTATAAGAAAGTATTTTTCAAGCATAGGTAGAGACGAGGATTATGATGAAAGTCTTAAAACACTTTCAAGTGCCAAAATAGAGGTTAATGAGTTTTTTGATAATGTAATAGTTAATGATCAAGAAGAAATAATTAAAAAAAACAGACTAGAACTTTTAAAAATGTTGTGTAAAAGCTTCGATAATTATTTTAACTTTTCTAAAATAGAAGCATAAATGCCAAAATTTGTATTTAATTTTAAATCTATAGACACAAAAAAAATAAAAAACCCAAAAAATATTTTAGGAGGCAAAGGTGCAAATTTATCTGAAATGGGAAGGATAGGTTTGCCTGTTCCACCTGGATTTACGATTTCTACTGAAGTTTGTGATTTATTTTATAAAAATAAAAAGAAATTAAAGCCTAAAATCATAAATGAAATAAATAAAGAATTAAAAAATATTGAAAAAGATTCTGGTAAAAAATTTGGAGATTTGAAAAATCCTTTATTATTATCTGTAAGATCTGGCGCAAGAGTATCCATGCCGGGAATGATGGATACTATTTTAAATCTTGGACTAAATGACAAAACTGTTATTGCTTTAGCAAATAAAACATCAAATATTAGATTTGCAAAAGATAGTTACAGAAGATTTATACAAATGTATGCAAATGTTGTTATGGGTGTTGAAAGTTATAATTTTGAAGAACTTATTGAAAATTATAAACTTACAAAAGGTGTATTGTTAGACACTGATTTGGATGAAGATGACTGGGATGGATTGATTAAAGACTTTAAAAATATTGTAAAAGAAAAAACCAAAAAGGATTTTCCTCAAAATATTAATGAACAATTACTAGGTGCTATTAGTGCAGTCTTTTTATCATGGGAAAGTAAAAGAGCAAAGGTTTATAGAAAATTAAATCATATACCATCAGAATGGGGAACTGCAGTAAATGTTCAGTCCATGGTTTTTGGTAATATGGGTGATGATTGTGCGACAGGTGTTGTATTTACACGTAATCCATCTAATGGAATGAATGAAATCTATGGCGAATATTTAATAAATGCTCAAGGAGAAGATGTTGTTGCGGGAACAAGGACCCCCCAACATATAACTAAGAAAGCTAGAAGAGATGCAAAAGAAACACTTCTTTCAATGGAAGAGTCTATGCCTAAAGTTTACAAAAATCTAAAAAATATTCTTATTAAACTAGAGAAACATTATAAAGATATGCAGGATGTAGAGTTCACAGTCGAAAATAAAAAGTTGTGGATGTTGCAAACAAGATCTGGAAAAAGAACTGCAAAATCATCAGTAAAAATTGCTGTCGACATGGAAAAGGAAAAACTTATAACGAAAAAAGAGGCAGTGCTCAGAGTACAACCAAATTCATTAGATACTTTGCTTCATCCAACTTTAGATGAAACAGTCAATCTAGAAGTAATAGCCAAAGGCCTTCCAGCTTCGCCAGGAGCGGCTAGTGGAAAAGTAGTATTTACTTCTGATGAGGCTGAAAGACTAAATGGAATGATGCAAAATACAATCCTAGTAAGAATAGAAACATCACCTGAAGATATTAATGGAATGCATGCAGCTAAAGGAATTCTTACTGCAAGAGGAGGAATGACCAGTCATGCTGCAGTAGTTGCAAGAGGAATGGGTAGGCCATGTGTATCTGGCTCAAGTGAAATAGAAATAGATTACCAAAATAAAACTTTTAAAACAAAAAATAATGAAATTAAAGAAGGTGATTTAATTACAATTGATGGATCAAGTGGTAGAATTATAAAAGGAGAGGTTAAAACTGTAAAACCCGAAATTTCAGGAGATTTTTCTAAACTTATGAGCTGGGCTGATAAATTTAGAAAACTAAAAATTAGAACTAATTCTGAAACACCTCTAGATAGTAAAACT
Organism: uncultured Pelagibacteraceae bacterium; assembly: GCA_902599485.1. Lineage (GTDB taxonomy): Bacteria > Pseudomonadota > Alphaproteobacteria > Pelagibacterales > Pelagibacteraceae > Pelagibacter. Next base: position 48,088 of record CACKFP010000002.1, read on the forward strand.
GCTAGAGAATTTGGAGCTGAAGGAATAGGTCTTTGTAGAACAGAACATATGTTTTTTGATGAAGAAAGAATTTTATCTGTAAGAGAAATGATATTATCAAAATCAAAAGAAGATAGAGCTAATGCTTTAAAGAAACTACTTCCTTTTCAAAAAAAGGATTTTGTTGATATCTTTAAAATTATGAATGGTCTTCCTGTTACAGTTAGATTATTAGATCCACCACTCCATGAATTTTTACCGAAAAATCAAAAAGAAATTAGTGATGTAGCTAATGCTTTAAACATCAAAAGTTTAGAACTAGAAGGTAGAATAACAGAACTTCATGAACAAAATCCAATGCTCGGTCATAGAGGTTGTAGATTAGGTATATCATTCCCAGAAATATATGAGATGCAGTGTACTGCGATTTTTGATGCATTAGTTGAATGTAAAAAACTCAAGATAAAATCTATTATTCCAGAGATCATGATACCTTTGGTATCAACTGAAGCAGAAATAAAAATAATGAAAGATTTAGTAATTAGAGTTGCAAAAGAGGTTGAAAACAAAACTAAAACAAAACTAAATTTTTTAGTGGGTACAATGATTGAGCTCCCAAGAGCAGCAATCAAAGCAGATGATATATCTAGACATGCAGAATTTTTTAGTTTTGGAACAAACGATTTAACACAAACAACTTTTGGAATTAGCAGAGATGATAGTGGTAAGTTTTTAAATGATTATATTGATAATAAAATTTTCGATATTGATCCATTTGTTTCTATAGATGACGGAGTTGGGGATTTGATAGAAATGGCAACAAAAAAAGGAAGAAAAATTAACAAAAAAATTAAACTCGGTATATGTGGTGAACACGGAGGTGATCCTAAAAGTATCGACTTTTGTGCACGTGTTGGTTTAGATTATGTATCTTGTTCACCTTACAGAGTGCCTGTTGCAAGACTTGCTGCTGCTCAAGCTCAATTAAAAAAATTAAATTAAATTTTATATTTCTAATTTTAAGTCTAATGCATTAATTGAGTGAGTTAAAGATCCTACAGAAATTCTATCTACACCAGAAGAGGAAACATTTTTAACATTTTTTAAGTTAATTCCTCCTGATGCTTCGGTTTCATAAAATTTTGCAGACATTTTAACTGCTTTTTTTAAATTTTTTGAATTCATATTATCTAATAAAATTCTATCAAATTTCAGACCCAATATTTTCTTTAACTGAGATAAATTATCAACTTCTACTGTAATTTTTTTTCTTCCCTTATTTTTGATGGCTCTTTGAATTAAATTTTCAAAATTTTTTTCAGAACTTATATGATTATCTTTTATTAAGTATTCATCACTTAAGTTAAATCTGTGGTTTGTTCCACCACCTAATTTAACAGCATATTTTTGGATTACTCTCAGATTTGGAATCGTTTTTCTTGTGCAGCATATTTTAGTTTTTTTTCCTACCTTTTTTACAAACATGTTTGTTTTTGTTGCTATTCCAGAAATATGAGAAACAAAGTTTAATGCTACTCTTTCGCCAATTAAAATATTTTTTAGGTCACCTTCAATAGTCGCGACTAATTCGCCTTTTTTAATTCGAGATCCATCTTTTTTTTTATTTTTAAATTTTATTTTTTTATCAATTAATTTAAAAGTTTCTCTTGCAAATTCTATACCACCCAAAACACCTTTTTGGTTACTTATCATTTTAACTTTCTTTTTAATATTTTTATTAATTAATTCTGAAGTAATATCGCCTGACGGATATAAGTCCTCATTCAAAGCTAATTTACATGAAGATTTTATAAAATTTTTACTTAATTGAATTTTAGACACAGATTTTATCTGCCTATTTCTGCCATTCTCTCTACAGATTTTCTTGCTTTTTGAATTGTCTCATTGTCCATTATTAATTCGTTAGTTTCATTTTCCAAACAATCTAATATTTTAGGCAAAGTAATTCTTTTCATATGAGGACAAAGGTTACATGGTCTAATAAATTCAACATTTGGATTATCAATTTGGACATTGTCACTCATCGAGCATTCTGTGACCATCATAACTTTTTCTGGTTGCTTATCTCTTACATATTTAATCATTCCACTTGTAGAACCAGCAAAATCAGATGCTTGTATTACATCAGGAGGACATTCAGGATGTGCTATTATTTTTATGCCTGGATTAGCTTTTCTAATATCATTAATTTCTTGATCATTGAATTGTTCATGTACTTCACAAGTTCCCTTCCAAGAAATAATTTCTATATCAGTTTGTGATGCCACATATTTAGCTAAAAAATCATCAGGTAAAAATATTACTTTTTTTACTCCTAATGACTCTACAATTTTTACTGCATTTGCAGATGTACAGCAAACATCAGTTTCAGCTTTAACATCTGCAGATGTATTTACATACGAGACTACTGGAACACCAGGATATTGTTTCTTTAGATTTCTAACATCATCACCTGTAATAGATGAAGATAGTGAACAGCCTGCTTTCATATCTGGTAATAAAACTTTTTTTTCAGGACTCATTAATTTCGCAGTTTCAGCCATAAAATGAACTCCACACATTACAATTATATCTGCTTTTGTTTTTGCAGCCTCTACTGCTAAAGCTAAAGAATCTGCAGAAAAATCTGAAATGCCATGATAAATTTCTGGTGTTTGATAATTGTGGGCAAGAATTACTGCATTCTTCTCTTTCTTTAATTTATTAATTTTATAAATGTAAGGTGCATGTGTAGCCCATTCTATTTCCGGAATTTTTTTTGATACTTTGTTATAAATTGAGCTTGTAGCTTTTTTTATTTCACTAGTAAATTCCATAAAAAAAACTTATCAACTTGAAATAGAATTGTCATTCATTTAATCTGCCGCATAACATGCGGTCATGCTGAAACTGGTAGACAGGCACGGTTGAGGGCCGTGTGGGCTTAGCCCATGAGAGTTCGAGTCTCTCTGACCGCACCAAATACAAATATTTATTGAGGGGCGTTCTGTTGCCAGGTGCCCCAAACCCCGTAACTTAATTAATAAATTAATTAAGCTGCAAGTGCATAACTTTCGTTAGCATTTATAAATTAGCCCTTCACGGCGGAACAATACCGAACGAAAGAATAACTTTTAGTCATCCGTCGATCCTAATTCACCCCCATAAGTTGAAAATGGTGGAGGTGGTGGGTACTGCCCCCACGTCCGTAATGGTTATTACGAAATTCGTTTATCGTCATAGTTGGAAAACCAACATTAATAATATAAAACCAAATTCAACAGATTCAATAAATTATTCATGAAGTTAACTGACGAACAAATAAAAGAAATAAAAGACCAGCAATCTCAGCAAAATTCTACAAAAAGAGTAACAGTCCCAGAACTTGAAAAAATTCTATACGATGCAATTCCAATATTGGACCACGGTTTTATAAGAGTTGTTGACTATATGGGTGATGATACCTCCGTAGTACAATCAGCGAGAGTTTCTTATGGAAAAGGGACAAAAAAAGTTTCAACAGATGCTGGTTTAATAAAATATTTGATGAGACATTGGCACAGCACTCCTTTTGAAATGTGTGAAATAAAATATCATGTAAAGCTACCTATATTTATAGCAAGACAATGGATTAGACATAGAACAGCAAATGTAAATGAATATTCTGCAAGATACTCGATTTTAGATAAAGAATTTTATCTGCCAGAGCCGCAACATCTTGCTGCTCAATCACAGAGTAATAGACAAGGTAGAGGTGATATTTTAGATGGGGAAAAAGCTAAAAAAGTTTTGAATTTATTAAAAGGAGATGCTGAACAAACTTATAATAATTATGAAACTATGCTTAACGAAAGATATGATGGATCAACTATAGATGAAAATGCCGTAGGTTTAGCAAGAGAGCTTGCTAGAATGAACTTAACACTAAATACTTACACACAATGGTATTGGAAAACAGATTTATTAAATCTGATGAATTTTTTGAGACTCAGAGCAGATCATCATGCTCAGTACGAGATTAGAGCTTACGCAGATGCTATGCTTGATACTGTAAAAAAATGGGTACCAATAACTTATGAAGCTTTTATGGATTATAGAGTTGGTGGAACCGAAGTTTCTGCAAAAGGAAAATTTATTATTCAAAAACTTATAAAAGGTGAAAATGTTTCTATCGATGATACAGGTTTATCTAAAAGAGAATGGAACGAACTTATGGAAGCTTTTGATCTTAAAGATAAATTGATTTAATTTTTTCAGCAAACTTAAAATATATTTTAGATATCTCATGCTCTGGTTTACTTTCAACAATAGGTGAACCTAAATCTCCTTGTTTTCCAACTTCTGGATCAATTGGTATTTCACCTAGAAAATTTTTTTTAAATTCATCAGCAGTCTTTTTGACACCACCTTCACCAAAAATTGCATATTTTTTTCCATCATCGCCAATGAAATGACTCATATTATCTATAAGTCCTAGTATTTTTACTTTAAGTTTGTCAAACATCCTAATTCCACGCTTTACATCCTGCAAGGCTATTTCTTGTGGTGTAGATATAATAATTACTCCATCCAAGTTAATTTCTTGTGCAAAAGTCAATTGTGTATCTCCAGTTCCAGGTGGCATATCAACAATTAAAAAATCTAAATTTTCCCACAAAACTTTTTGTGTAAAAGTTTTTATCGCAGAAATTACCATTGGACCTCGCCAAATCATTGGTGTTTGCTCTTCTGTTAAAAATCCTATAGACATGCATTGAATTCCATATTTTAAAATTGGCTTTAATTTTTGCCCGTCACTTTCAGGCTTTTCATTTATTGAGAATAATTTTGGCAATGATGGTCCATATATATCTGCGTCAAGCAAACCAACATTTAAGTCCATTTTTTTTAACGCCAAAGCAAGATTCGAGGCAAATGTTGACTTTCCTACACCTCCTTTTGCACTTGATATTGCAATTGTAAACTTTGTTCCAATAATTGGGTTCCGTCTAAAGGTTTTTGGCTCAGTTTTTGACTTTGTTGTGTCACTTAAACCTACTTTTTTTTCGTCCATAATTTACCATTATCTTGTTTTTACCAATAAAGACACTATATAGAGTGTCTTATTATGAGTGATTTTAGAAATCAAAGCCCATGGGGAACACCTCCAGGAGGAGGAGGAGGCGGTGGAAATGGTGGATTTAGAAAAGGTCCTACTCCCCCAAATATCGATGAAGTTATAAGTAAACTACAATCAATAATAAATAGATTTTTAGGTGGTGGCAAAGGCGGTGCTAAGCCAATAATAATAGGTCTAATAATCCTTTTAATTGTTTGGACTTTAAGTGGTCTTTATAGAGTTTTACCCGATGAACAAGGCGTTGTATTAAGATTTGGAAAATTTGTTAAAACCACGCAACCTGGTTTAAATTATCATCTTCCTTTTCCAATTGAAAATGTACTAACTCCTAAAGTTACAAAAGTTAATCGAATGGATATTGGATTTAGGTCAGAGAGAGATAGTGGATTTTCCTCAGGTGGAGTTGCAGATGTTCCAGAAGAAAGTTTAATGTTAACAGGTGATGAAAACATAGTTAACATAGATTTTTCAGTATTTTGGGTAATTAAAGATGCTGGTAATTTTTTATTCAAAATTCAAGATCCAGAAGGAACGGTTAAAGCAGCTGCCGAAACAGCGATGAGAGAAGTCATTGCACGATCTGATATTCAACCAATTCTGACTGAAGGTAGATCTCTCATAGAAGCTGATACTCAAGAAATAATTCAAGAAATTTTAGATGAATACACAAGTGGAATTCAAATTACACAAGTTCAAACTCAAAAAGCTGATCCACCAGATCAAGTTATTGATGCATTTAGAGATGTCCAGGCAGCAAGAGCAGATATGGAAAGATCTAAAAACGAAGCAGAAGCATATGCCAATGATGTAATACCAAGAGCACGAGGAGAAGCAGCAAAAATTCTCCAAGCGGCAGAAGCTTATAAAAAAGAAGTTGTTGCTAAAGCAGAAGGAGAAGCAAGTAGATTTTTATCAATTTATAACGAGTATGCAAAAGCTAAAAAAGTAACTCAAGAAAGAATGTATCTTGAGACAATGGAAGAAGTATTAGCTGATATTAATAAAATTATAATCGACAAAAATTCAGGTGAAGGTGTAGTACCATATCTGCCATTACAAGAATTAAAGACAGGGTCCAATTAAAATGAAAGCTGGAAAATTTTTATTACCAATAATCATACTAATTGCTGCAACAATTTACTTTTCAGTTTTTATTGTCAAAGAGGTCAACCAAGCAATTGTTCTTCAATTTGGTGATCCAAAAAGAATTATATCAAAACCTGGAATTAATTTTAAAATTCCATTCATACAAAACGTTGTGTTTTTAGATAAAAGAATTTTAAATCTTGATACACCACCGGAAGAAGTGATTGCATCAGATCAAAAAAGACTTATCGTCGATGCCTTTGCAAGATTTCAAATAATTGATCCTCTTAAATTTTATATATCTGTTGGAAATGAGAGAGTTGCAAGATCAAGACTGGCAACAATTATAAATTCAAGAATAAGAAACGTACTTGGCCAACAAGAATTGCAAACACTTTTATCAGAAGATAGAACAAAACAGATGTCTCTAATTCAAGAAGGTGTAAATAATGAAGCAGAAAATTTTGGTATAAGTATTGTTGATGTTAGAATTAAAAGAGCAGACCTTCCTCAAGCAAACAGTGATGCAATTTTTAGAAGAATGCAAACTGAAAGGGAAAGAGAAGCAAAAGAATTTAGAGCAAAAGGTGCAGAGATGGCTGTAACAATCACCTCAACTGCTGACAAAGAAGTAACGGTTATACTTGCAGATGCACAAAAAAAATCTGAGATTATGAAGGGTGAAGGTGATGGTCTGAAAAACAAGATTTTTGCTGATGCCTTTGGACAAGATCCTGAATTTTTTGCATTTTATAGAGCTATGCAGGCTTACCAAAAAGCTCTAATCGGCGGTGAGACTTCAATGATACTTTCACCAGACAGTGAATTTTTTAAATTTTTCGGAAATATCGATCAAAAAGTAGAGTAAATTTCATGAGAGAATTGATCATCGCATTTGGTCTATTCCTTTTTATTGAAGGTATTCTTTACGCCATATTTCCATCAAAAATGAAAAATATGATAATGAAATTAAAAGAAGCCACTGACAATCAACTAAGAACTGGTGGATTAATATTTGCAGTGATTGGTTTTTTTATTATTTGGTACTTAAAAAGATGAGATTCATAAAGATTTTATTACTAATATTATTTTCAATTAATATTCAAAATACTACTAACGCAGCAAATATGCCTGCATCTTTTGCAGATCTAGCTGAAAAATTAATGCCGTCAGTAGTAAATATCTCGACTACAACAACAGTAACCACAAGATCTAATCCATTTCCATTTGAATTTCCTCCAGGCTCGCCTTTTGAAGATATGTTTAAAGATTATGGAACTCCTCAAAAGAGACAGACAAGTGCCCTTGGATCAGGTTTTATTATTGATGAAAAAGGAATTGTTATAACAAATAATCACGTGATACAGGGTGCAGAAGATGTTTTTGTTAGAGTTAATGGTGAAAAAAATATAAAGGCAAAAGTAATTGGAGCTGACCCTGGTATGGATTTGGCAGTTCTTCAAATAGAGTCTGATCAGAAATTTACCCCAGTTAAATTTGGAGACTCTGATACTGCAAGAATTGGTGATTGGGTTATTGCAATTGGAAATCCATTTGGCTTAGGTGGAACGGTTACTGCAGGAATAATCTCTGCAAGAAACAGAAGTATCGGTCTTTCTAAATATGAAGACTACATTCAAACTGATGCATCTATAAACCAAGGTAATTCAGGAGGTCCATTGTTTAACATGGATGGTGATGTAGTTGGAATTAATACTGCAATATTAGGTCAATCGGGTTCAATTGGAATTGGTTTTGCAATTCCATCTAATAGTGCACAAAAAGTAATTAACCAATTAATTGAATTTGGTGAAACTAAAAGAGGATGGTTAGGTGTAAGGATCCAAACAGTAACAAAAGACATTGCAGATGTTGAAAAATTAGATGAACCAAGAGGAGCACTTGTTGCAAGTGTAGCTGAAAATAGTCCATCAGATAAAGGAGGAATAAAAGCAGGAGATATAATTTTAGAATTTGATGGTAAAAAAATTAATGAAATGAGTGAACTTCCTAGAATAGTTGCAGAAACTGAAGTTGGTAAAAAAGTAAAACTCAAAGTGTGGAGAAATAAACGTGAAATAACAAAAGAAATTATACTTGGAAGACTGGAAACATCTGAAGACTTTAAATCTCAAGGTTTAGTTACAGAAAAACCTAAAGAAGATGTAATTAATGGTTTAAAAATAAAAGTGAGATTATTGACTAAAGATGACATTAAAGAGAGAAATTTACCAAAAAATACTACAGGATTAGTTATCACAGAAATCGATAAAGACAGTCCAGTTAATTATCTTCAAGTAAATAATATTATTGTTGAAGCACAAAAGAAAAAGATCAACACCATTGGAGATCTAGATAACATTGTAAAACTAGCCCTAAAAGGTAATGATAAAAGTTTACTTATTGCAATTTATAATAACAATAACCAAAGAAGATATATTGGTGTTAAATTAAATTAATGGACTTAAAGTCCAAAATAATTCTTATTTCAGGACCAACTGCATCAGGTAAATCAAAATTTGCTATTCAGCTTGCAAAAAAAATAAATGGAGAAGTTATAAATGCGGATAGTATGCAAATATTTAAAGAATTGAAAATTCTTACAGCAAGACCACAGCGAAATGATTTAAAAAGCATAAAACATCATTTATATGGATTTAAAAGTGTAAAGGAAAATTATTCAACAGGAAATTGGCTTAACGATGCCAAGAAAAAAATTAACAATATTAAGAAAAAGAATAAAATTCCAATTCTTGTTGGTGGCACTGGTTTGTATTTTAAAGCACTTATCGATGGTATAGTTAAAATCCCTGATATTCCATTTGTTATTCGAAATAGAATTAGAAAAAAACAATCAAAAATAGGACAAATTAAATTTTATACTGAACTTATTAAACTTGACCCACTCTGCAAAAAAAAAATTAATAAAAATGATTCACAACGATCAATAAGAGCCTATGAAGTAAAAAAGTTTACAAATAAATCTTTGTTTGATTGGTATAGTGAAACTTACTCTGATTTTACTCAAGACAGTTTTATAAAATTACATATTGATTATCCTAGAGATAAGTTAATTGAGAGAATTTCCTTAAGAACAAATGAAATGTTGAGAGATGGGGCAATAAAAGAGGCTAAGAGATTTTATAAATTAAGAATAAAGAAAGATTTATCATCTAATAAAGTTATTGGTCTAAGTGAGATTAAAGATTATCTGGATAAAAGAATAAATCTTAATGAACTGAAAGAAAAAATATCAATAAAAACAAGGCAATATGCTAAGAGACAGTCTACCTGGGCAAGAGGACAAATGTCTGATTGGAAAAAAATAAAATTTGATAGACTTAAATCATTTACAAAAAAATTTCCTAAATCTGCATAGATTGCTTGACCTATAAGCACAACTTCAGCTAGATTGTCTGAATGTCAAAATTATACTCTGGAGCTGAAATTGTATTTAAGTGTATGGAGGACCAAAATGTTGATCATATTTTTGGTTATCCAGGTGGTGCAGTACTACCAATTTACGATGAATTACAAAATTTTAAATCAATCAAACATGTTTTAGTTAGACATGAACAAGGCGCGGGTCATGCTGCAGAAGGATATGCAAGATCGTCAGGTAAACCTGGTGTTATTTTAGTAACCTCTGGACCAGGTGCAACAAATGTAGTTACAGCTTTGACTGATGCATATATGGATTCTATTCCACTAGTTTGTATCTCAGGACAAGTTCCAACTCACTTAATTGGCACAGATGCATTTCAAGAATGTGACACAACTGGAATAACCAGACCTTGCACTAAACATAATTGGTTAGTTAAAGATATAAACGATTTAGCTGATACAATTCATAAAGCATTTGAAGTAGCTACAACTGGCAGACCTGGACCAGTTTTAGTCGATATACCAAAAGATATTCAATTTCAAAAAACAAAATATAACAGACCAAAAAAAGAAAAAAAACTTAATGGTAAATCTCACAACCATTTTAAGCAAAACAACATTGATGAATTAATTGAATTAATGAGTAAATCTTCAAAACCTATTTTTTATACTGGTGGCGGAGTGATTAATTCTGGACCTAAGGCAAGTGAACTTTTAAGAGAACTTGTATATGCAACAGGTTTTCCCATTACATCAACTTTACAGGGATTAGGATCTTTCCCAGGCGATGATAATCAATTTTTAGGAATGTTAGGTATGCATGGAACTTATGAAGCAAATAATGCAATGCATGACTGTGATTTAATGATTAACATTGGAGCACGTTTTGACGATAGGATAACAGGCAAAATAGACGAATTTTCACCAAAATCAAAAAAAGTTCACATTGATATAGATCCATCATCTATAAATAAAAATGTTAAAGTAGATTTAGCTATTGTAGGAGATGTAAAAACTGTTCTTTCATCGACCTTAAAAAGTTTAAAACAAAAAAAATCAAAATTTTTAAACTCAAATAAACAAAAGACTTCTAAATGGTGGGAAAAAATTCAAAAATGGAGGTCGGTTAGATCTTTAGATTATATTGGAAGTGAGGAGACTATAAAGCCTCAGTATGCTATTGAAAGATTGTATGAATTAACTAAAGATAAAGATTCCTACATTACTACTGAGGTAGGACAACATCAGATGTGGGCCGCACAACATTATAAATTTAACAAACCAAATCGTTGGATGACATCTGGTGGTTTAGGTACTATGGGATATGGTTTACCAGCGGCAGTGGGTGTACAAGTTGCACATCCAAAAAAATTAGTTATTGATATTGCGGGAGAAGCTTCAGTATTAATGACAATACAAGAAATGTCTACAGCTGTACAATACAACCTTCCAATTAAAATATTTATATTAAACAATCAATACATGGGTATGGTTAGACAATGGCAAGAACTTTTGCATGATAAAAACTATTCTGAAAGTTATACTGCTGCTCTACCAGATTTTGTTAAATTAGCTGAAGCATATAACTGTGTTGGTATAAGAGCAAAAACTCCAGAAGAGTTAGACGATAAAATTATTGAAATGTTGAATACAGATAGACCTGTAATTTTTGATTGCATGGTTGATAAAGTAGAAAATTGTTTTCCAATGATACCATCGGGAAAGCCTCATAATCAGATGATTTTGGGGCCCAAAGATCAAGAAAGTAAGAAGATTACTGGTAAAGGTAAGTCCTTAGTTTAATGCCTAATTCAAAATCAGCGTATAGTTTTTCAAATAAAAAAGAGAAATTTGATACACATATTATAGTTGTTTGGGTAGATAATGAAGCTGGTGTATTGGCTAGAGTAGTCGGTCTATTTTCTGGCAGAGGTTATAATATTGAATCTTTAGCAGTTGCCCAAGTTGACGAAAAGTTAAATATATCAAGGATAACAATTGTAACTACAGGAACACCACAAGTTGTTAATCAAATTAAACTTCAATTAAGAAAACTTGTGCCTGTTCATAAGGTTGCAGATTTTAAAAGAGAAGATAAAGCTGTCATCTTCAAGGAGATGGCGTTATTTAAAATCGTTGGTCCAAATAATAAATTAGAAGGTGCATTGAAAGCTTGTAAAAAATATAATCCTGTAATACTAGACAAAACAAAAAAATCAAATGTTATTCAAATAACAGCTTTAAGACGAGAAATAGATAAAATGTCAAAGGATTTAAAAAAATTTGGATTGGTGAGTGTTTCAAGAACAGGAGCCGTAGCTATGACAAGAGGTGCAGATATATTTAAATAATAAATTAGGAGAAAAAAAATGAAAATGTTTTATGAAAAAGATACTGATGCAAATTTAATAAAGGATAAAAAAATTGCAATCTTTGGATATGGTAGCCAAGGACACGCTCATGCTTTAAATCTAAAAGATAGTGGAGTAAAAGAAGTTGTTGTAGCTCTACGAGAAGGGTCGTCAAGTATTGAAAAAGCAGAATCTAAAGGTTTAAAAGTTATGAACCTTTCGGATGCTGCTGAATGGGCTGATGTTGTGATGATTTTAACTCCAGATGAATTACAAGCAACTATTTACAAAAATCATATTGAGCAACGTGTAAAAGAAGGGACATCTATAGCCTTTGCTCACGGATTAAATGTTCATTATGATTTAATAAAAGCTCGAAAAGATTTAGATGTATTTATGGTAGCTCCTAAAGGACCAGGTCATTTAGTTAGAAGTGAATATGAAAAAGGTGGTGGAGTTCCGTGTTTATTTGCTGTTCATCAAAACGGATCAGGTAAAGCTAGAGATTTAGCTATGTCATATGCTTCAGCGATTGGAGGTGGAAGATCAGGTATAATTGAGACAACATTTAAAGATGAAGTAGAAACAGACTTATTTGGTGAACAAACAGTATTATGTGGAGGACTTGTTGAATTAATTAAAAATGGATATGAAACTTTAGTTGAAGCAGGATACGAACCAGAAATGGCATATTTTGAAACAGTTCATGAAGTTAAACTTATTGTAGATTTAATTTATGAAGGTGGAATAGCAAATATGAATTATTCTATTTCTAATACTGCTGAATATGGAGAATACGAGTCAGGCCCTAGAATAATAAACAAAGAAGAAACAAAGAAAAGAATGAAAGAAGTTTTAGCAGACATCCAGTCAGGTAAATTTACTAAACAATGGATGGATGAATGTAAGAATGGTCAGAAAAATTTCTTAGCGACAAGAGCAAAACTAGCAGAACATCCAGTTGAAAAAGTTGGTGCTACTTTAAGAGAAATGATGCCTTGGATTGCCAAGAAGAAGCTTGTCGATAGTGACAAGAAATAACTTCATGTTAAAATTGGGTTAAATTACGCAATTTATTTTGCAATCTGAGCGAGAGCATGTATTATGCTCCAGCTAAAAATTTACAATGTCAGATAAAGAAAAATTATACATATTTGATACGACAATGCGTGATGGTGAACAATCACCAGGCGCATCTATGAGCGTTGAGGAAAAAATTCAGATTTCAAGAGTATTTGATGAAATGGGAATAGATATCGTTGAAGCTGGTTTCCCAATTGCATCACCAGGAGATTTTGAGGCAGTCTCTGAAATAAGCAAAATAATGAAAAACTCAATTCCATGTGGTCTTTCAAGAGCATTAAAAAAAGATATTGATGCATGTCACGAGTCTCTAAAACATGCTCCAAGATTTAGAATCCATACTTTTATTTCTACAAGTCCATTACATATGAAACACAAACTTGAAATGACAAACGAGCAGGTTTTAGATGCAATTAAAGAAAGTGTTACTTATGCAAGAAACTTTACCGACGATGTTGAATGGTCATGTGAGGATGGAACAAGAACTGATATGGATTTCATGTGTAAAACAGTTGAGCTTGCAATTAATTGTGGAGCTAAAACAATAAATATTCCAGATACAGTTGGATATTCTATACCTGAAGAATTTGCAAAAACAATTAAACACTTAAAAAATAATGTTCCAAATATAGATAAAGCAATATTATCTGCACACTGTCACAATGATCTCGGCTTAGCTGTAGCAAATGCATTAGCTGGAGTTTCTGAAGGTGTAAGACAAATAGAGTGTACAATTAATGGAATAGGTGAAAGAGCAGGAAATGCTGCATTAGAAGAAGTAGTTATGGCAATTAAAACAAGAAATGATTTGATGCCATATAATACAGGTATAAAAACAGAATTAATTAGCAAAGCCTCTAAAATAGTTTCAAATGCTACTGGTTTTCCAGTTCAATTTAATAAAGCAATAGTTGGGAAAAACGCTTTTGCTCATGAGTCAGGAATTCATCAAGATGGAATGTTAAAGAATAGAGAAACTTATGAAATTATGACTCCGGAGAGTGTAGGTGTTAAGAAAACCTCACTTGTTATGGGTAAACATTCAGGGCGACATGCTTTTAAAGATAAATTATCAGACTTAGGTTATTCAGATCTTACAGACGATATTATCCAAGCTGCTTTTGGAAAATTTAAAGTTTTAGCGGATAAAAAGAAACATATATATGATGAAGATATAGTAGCGTTAGTTGATGATAGTTTAATTGTAGATAATAAAATAAATGCGATTAATTTAAAATCTTTAAAAGTATTTGCTGGTACAGGGGAACCGCAAAAAGCTGAAATGACATTAGATGTCTATGGTGATATTAAGAGTACGACCGAAACTGGTGATGGCCCAGTTGATGCAATATTTAAATGTATAAAAAAACTATTTCCGCATGATGTTAAATTATCTCTTTATCAAGTACATGCAGTTACCGAAGGTACAGATGCTCAGGCAACTGTAAGTGTAAAAATTGAAGAAAATGATAGAACAACCGTAGGTCAATCAGCCGATACAGATACTTTAGTTGCATCAGCTAACGCATATTTAAATGCATTAAATAAAATGCTGATAAAACGTGAGAAAAGAGCACCTTCTCAAAATATTAAACATCAAAAAGTGAAAGGAATATAGATAAATGTCAATGTTTACAAATTTAAGAAAGTTTTGGAGTCAGGATATGGCAATTGATCTTGGAACAGCTAATACGTTAGTTGTTTTAAAAAGCAAAGGTGTAGTTCTAAATGAACCATCAGTTGTTGCAGTTGTTGATAACAAAGGAAAAAAATCAGTATTGGCAGTAGGTGATGAAGCTAAAACGATGTTAGGAAGAACTCCAGGTAATATTCAAGCAATAAGACCTTTGAGAGACGGTGTAATTGCAGACTTTATTGTGACAGAAGAAATGATTAAACATTTTATTAAAAAAGTTCACAAAAAAACAATTGCAAACCCTAGAATTTTAATCTGTGTTCCAACTGGATCAACACCAGTTGAAAGAAAAGCTATTCAAGATAGTGCACTTGCAGCTGGAGCAAGAAGAGTACAACTAATAGAGGAACCAATTGCAGCTGCAATCGGAGCAGGCCTACCAATTCAAGAAGCAACAGGATCAATGGTCGTAGATATTGGGGGTGGCACAACAGAAATTGCTGTTATGTCATTAGGAGGTGTTGTTTACTCAGAGTCTTTAAGAGTTGCTGGAGATGCAATGGATAATTCATTAAAAGATTATATGAGAGAAGAATATAACTTGATGATAGGGGACAGCACTGCAGAAAAAATTAAAAAAGATATTGGAACAGCAATTCCAACAAATAATAACACTTATGCGGTTAAAGGTAGAGATTTAAGATCTGGAACCCCTAAAGAGGTAAACATCTCAGAACAAGATACTTCAGAAGCTTTAAACCCGATACTTAAAGAAATTGTATCTGGAATTAAAAAAGCACTAGAAAATACACCCCCAGAATTATCTGCTGATTTAGTTGATATGGGTTTAACAATGACAGGAGGAGGATCACTTTTAAAAAATATAGATAAAAGATTCTCTAAAGAAACTGGATTACCAGTAAATATTGCTGACGATCCATTGTCATGTGTTGCAATAGGAACAGGAAAGGCGTTAGACGATCAAGAAATATTTTCTACTGTATTATCTGAGTATTAAATATTATGTCAACAGAGTCGAGTAGAGATGATTTTATTATTGCTATTCGTTCAGCATTTTTAAAAAAAGGAAATAGACAAAAGTTTTCTTTATTTACCCTATTAATCATATCTATTTTAGTTTTATCATTAGAGTATTTTAAAACAGGTCCAGTTAATCAATTTAGATCTATTACAAAAGATATAATATTTAGAGGTTCATATGTAGTATCGAGTCCATTCAAATATGTAAAAGATAAATATTACCTCTTCCAAGATCATATGAGTATGTATGAAGAGTTTTCAGTTTTAAGAGACAAGGACCTTGATCTTGACTCACTTAGAAAAGAAGTTGATTTTTACAAATCAGAAAATGCTCTTCTAAAAAAATTGATAGAGGAAAGAGATCTCTTTTCCAAAGAGTATATGTTAACAAAGATTTTATTGGATAAACAAAGTCCTTATTTGAAGTCTTTAATAATTAATAAAGGTCAAAAAAATGGAGTTAAATTAGGGTCAGCTGTTAAAGATCGGCTATATTACATTGGAAAGGTTGTAAATGTTAACTTTTTAAGCGCAAGAGTATTACTGGCTAATGATCTAAATAGCAAAATCCCAATCATTATTGAGCCAAGTGGCATCAATGCAATACTCTCAGGAAATGGGAATGACCAGTATGCTGAGTTAGAGTACTTGCCAAAAGAAAATGAAATAAAAGAGAACGAAATTGTATATACCTCTGGATCAGATGGCACAATTCCAGCATCAATTCCTGTTGGAAAAATAGTTATTCAGGAAAATAAAAAATACGTGAAGTTTTTTAGCAATTTAAATCAACTTAATTATGTGCAGGTGAATAAGTAAAATGGCTAGAGGAGATATAAAAATTTATCAATACCTATTAAATGGTTTCCCAATTATTTTATTATTTTTCTTTGCTTTAACAGGCTACTCATTTTCATTTAATATTTTTAAAATTAATATATCTTTTAATTTTATTCACTTAATTGTTTTTTATTGGGTTTTAAGAAAGCCCGAAATGCTTGGTTATGGACTTATTTTTTTCGCAGGTGTTATTAATGATGTTGTACAAAACCTACCAATTGGAGTTTCATCAATAAATTATCTTTTACTCTGTGTTATTGCATCTTTTTTTAGGGCAAGAACCCTAGTTCCTAATTTAATTTATGATTGGATACTATTTTTTATAGCAATATTAATTGTTAGCTCAATTCATTTTACAGTATTAGCAATTTTCTTTGATGGAAATATTAGTTATGGGGCTTTAATGTCAACAGCTTTTTTTTCATTTTTAATTTATCCAGCAGTGGCAAAAATATTTAATCAAATTTACTTACTAGGTTTAAGACAAGAAAATGTTGAATAGAGGAAGAAACATCGAAAAGGGTAGAGTTATAACAAGGAGGATGTTTATTCTGGCTGCTGCAAAAATATTACTTTTTGCCGGCATATCATCAAGATTATATAATTTACAAATTTCTGATAGAGAAAAATATAAAATTTTATCTGATAAAAATAGGATACGTGAATGGAAAACTCCTCCTCAGAGAGGTATAATTGTAGATAATTTTAATCAAGTACTAGCAAGTAACGATAGAGTATTTCAACTACACTTAATATTAGATGAAATTAACGATTTTGATGTAACAATATTCAAAATTAAAAATTTAATTGGTTTAGATCAGTTTCAAATTAAAAAATTATATAAAAAAAAGGAGAGATTAAAACCTTGGGATACATTAGTAGTTTCAGATAATTTAACTTGGGAACAATTCTCAAAAATTAATTTATATTTACACGAATTAGAAGGTGCAAAACCTGTATTATCGACATCCAGGTTTTATCCCTATGCTAACGACTTGGTACATATAGTTGGTTATGTTGGTGACGCTAGTCCAAAAGATCTTGAAAAGCCTGAGATAAAAGAAAATTTTGTTCCAGGTCTAAAAGTTGGAAAATATGGAATAGAAAATTCTCAAGAGAAAATGTTAATAGGTAACTACGGTATTAAAAGATATGAAGTCAATGCATCTGGAAAAAGAATAAGCCAAATAGATTATATTAAAGAAAGACAAGGTAATAAAGTTAACTTAACTATAGATATAGAAATTCAAAAATATGCCCAAGAGCTGCTTAAAGGAAAAGCAGGTTCAATATGCGCAATGGACATTTATACTGGAGAAGTTGTTGCAATGGCATCATCACCAACCTATGATCCAAATAAATTTACACACGGAATTAATCAAAAAGATTGGCAAGAAATTAGAAATAATCCTCTAAAACCATTGATAAATAAGTCTATTGCAGGGCTTTATTCTCCCGGTTCAACTTTTAAGCCATTAGTTGCTCTAGCAGCTCTTGAATATGGAATATTAGATCCAAATAAAACAATAAGATGCAAAGGTCATAAGCATCCATACGAACTATATGGAGTTAAATATCATTGTTGGAAAAAAGAAGGTCACGGTTACATGAAGTTGAGAAATGCAATCAAACAATCTTGCGATATTTACTTTTATGAAATGGCAAGATTACTAGGTGTTGATAAATTATCTATAATTGCAAAAAGATATGGGCTAGGGACTAATGTGCTTGGAGATCTTTATAACGACGAAAAAAATGGATTGGTTCCAGATACTAAATGGAAGAGACGTGCATTGGAGCAAAGTTGGTATTTAGGAGAAACTGTTATCAATGGTATTGGACAAGGTTATATTCAAACTACACCACTACAACTTTGTCTAATGACTGCACAAATTGCAAATGGAGGATATAAAATAAAGCCTCACATCATAAAAGACGAGACTATAAATTATAAGGATGTAATAAATAAAATTAAATTAGATCAATCTAATTTTCCATTGCATGAAAGAAATTACTTAGATGACATAAAAGTCGAATTTTATCAAAGAATGTATCACAAAAAGTCTAATATTAATTTTGTTCTAGATGCGATGTTTGGCTCTACAAATGAGCAATATGGAACATCATATAAATCTCGTTATGATGATCCCAAATATCAATTTGCTGGTAAAACTGGAACATCGCAAGTTAGAAGAATAACTGATCTTGATAGAGAACTAGATTTAGATACTGATCAAATTGAGTATAAAAAAAGAGACCATGCATTGTATGTTGCTTTTGCGCCATATAAGGATCCACGATATGCAATAAGTGTTATTATTGAACATGGAGGCTCTGGAAGTAAAGCAGCTGCTCCGCTTGCAAGCAAATTGATCAAAAGAATTATCGACAGACATAAATTAAGAGAACAATTTAATAACGGAAATACAAGTTTAGCGTAATGTTAAGAGAGAGAATACAATCTAGTAATTACAGTTTTTTAGACAAGTTAAGATCTATTGATTATTTATTGATATTGTTAATCATTGCTATTGGGTCAATTAGTGTATTTGCAATTTACTCAACAGAGGGAGGAAAATTTTCTTTTTATACTAAAAATCACATAATAAGATTATCTGTATTTTTTAGTTTATTTTTAGTCTTATCATTTGTCAGAGTTTCTACCTGGTATAAAAATGCTTACTTATTTTATATTGTTGGATTAGTTTTATTGATAACAGTTTTATTTTTTGGAATTTCAGCTTCTGGCGCAACAAGATGGATAAACTTATACTTTCTGAATTTACAGCCTTCAGAGCTAATGAAGATTGCTGTAATAATATGTTTTGCTAGATATTATCATAGGATACAAAGCTCAGATATTCAAAGCTATAAATTTTTAATTCAACCAATTATACTTTTAATAATTCCTTGTTATCTTGTTATACAGCAACCTGATTTAGGTACTTCTATTTTAATTGCAGGAAGTGGTATTGCTATAATTTGGTTGGCAGGTCTTAATATTAAATACTTTATTTACTCGGGATTGTTATTATTGGTCTCATTACCTTTTGCTATATCCATTTTAAAACCTTATCAAAAATCGAGAATTCTAACTTTCTTTAATCCTGATAGAGATCCTCTAGGAGCTGGGTATCAAATAATTCAATCTAAAATAGCTATTGGATCTGGCGGTTTTTTTGGAAAAGGATATCTAAAAGGAACTCAAAGCTATTTAGAATTTTTACCTGAAAAACATACCGACTTTATATTTACACTTTTTTCAGAGGAGTTCGGGTTTCTTGGGTCAATTATACTTTTATTTTTATACATATTATTAATTTATAGAATAATAAACGTTGGGCTAGTCTCAAGGAGTTTCTTTGCAAAATTATATTGCTTTGGTTTTGCTACAGCAATTTTTTTATATGTATTTGTTAACATAGCAATGGTTTTAGGAATGCTACCAATTGTTGGCGCACCATTACCTATAATGTCTTATGGTGGATCATCTTTATTATCTATTATGTTGGGATTGAGTATTGTTATGAGTTGTAAAATTTATAATCAGGAACAAATATCAGTCTATTAACTATTTTCCATCTATAGCAACAATTGTTAAATCATCTTTTTGTATGTGGCCTGCACCAAGAATATCATCAATCATTGTTTTAAGCCTCTCGTTAATTGGAGTTGACTGGTATTTTTTAATATAATTTTCAAATCCTTCAGATCCTAACATTTCTCCACTTGGATTTTTTATCTCAGTAATTCCATCTGTAAAAATATACATTGAGCTTTTTTCAAAAGGAATGGTATGTTCAGGATATTTCGTTTTAGGCATGATACCTAATGGTGGACCTGCTTCTGAAAAATTACTAAAAGCACCATCAGAAGATAGTATCAATGGTGGTTCGTGACCCGCACTAGACAACAACAGCTCTTTTTTATTTGAATCATATATTCCGATTAGCATCGTAACAAACATACCTCTCGAAATTGTTTCACATATTTCATTATTAAGTTGAAACAACAGATCTGATGCAGAAAGATTTGTTTTGCTTAAACATCTATAAAGACTGGATGCTTTTGACATCAACAAAGATGATTTAATCCCTTTTCCAGATACATCTGCAACCCCAAATCCATATTTTCCATCTCCTAAATCAGAAAAATTATAAAAATCCCCAGAGACAACTTTTGCTGGAATATTGATACCTGAAATAGGAAAGTCTTTCTCTTTATTTTTAGACAATAAAGATCTTTGAATTTCTCCAACAATTTCTACTTCTTTTTGAATTTTATTTTTTTCAACCATTTCTTTTGCCATCTTTGCATTTCTAATTGCTAGTGCAGCAGGAGCAGATAGTGTTTCTAAAAGTTTTCTATCATCTTCTATAAATAGTTTGTCTTGAGTTTTCTTATTTAAACAATGAATAACTCCAATACACTCATTTGCAGCAATCAAAGGTGAACACAAAACTGAGTATGTTGTAAAGTTTGTTTTATTATCTAAGTCAAAATAAAATTCTGCGATTTCTCTTACATCTTTTCTTACGTTTCCTACACGAATACATTTTCTTTGCTGAACAGCTTTACCCATAACACCGTCTTTTAGATCTAATTCATATTCATCCAAATAATCTTGATGAAGTGATGCAATACATTCAAATTTTTTCTTTTGCTCATTTATTAAAAAAATGTTTGCAGCTTCTGCATTCAGTCTCGCAATAATTACTCGCAATGCGTTCATTAGGGTGTCGTTTAAATCAAGAGATAAAGCAAAGTCTTGATTCATTTTTGTTACAAGTTCTAAGTCGACATTAACTTGTTCAGCTTCTTTTTTAGGTTCGATCGGTTTTTTTGATTTAAATAGAAACATTTATTTAACTAGTATTTTAAGCAATTTTTGATAAATTTTTCAACAATGGAGATTATAATTAATACACCTAATTTATACATCCACCTTCAGGATGCCGTACTAATGGTTCAGTATGTAATTGATGGGTTAATTCACATAACATCAAACATTAAATTATAATCAGTTTCTGTGGATCTAATATTTGTAATTATTCTTGGGGGCCTTTGGGGCAGTTTTGCAAATGTTTGTATTTATAGACTCCCTATAGGCAAAGGAGTTGTATCAGGAAGATCATTTTGTCCAAACTGTAAAAAATTAATTACTTGGAAAGACAATATCCCTATAATTTCATTTCTATTTTTAAACGGCAAATGCAGAAGCTGTAGAAAAAAAATTTCATTTCAGTATTTAATAGTTGAGCTAATTACTATTATTTATTTTTTAGGGATTTATTATTTATTTGGTATTACCCTAACTACTTTATTTTTTTTAATTTTAGGGTTATCTCTTATAATAATTTTCTTCATAGACCTTAAACATTACATCATTCCTAATGTATTAACTTTCTCTTTGATGATAATTGGTTTTATAAAATCATTTGATCCAAATTTAAATCCAATTTTCCCGAATTATATTAATTCTTTAATTGGAGGAATTTTTGGTTACTTGATTATTTGGTCTATAATTTATTTCTATAAACAAATTAGAAAAAAGGAAGGCATGGGTTTAGGAGATGCAAAACTTTTGTCAGCAATTGGTTTTTGGTTTGGATGGATCTCGATACCCTTTGTAATATTTTTATCATCTATAATTGCTTTATTAAGTGTTATTCCTAGTTTGTTAAAAAATTCAAAATCACTGTCTTCACAAATTCCTTTTGGACCATACATAATCATTGGAACGTTATTCTATCTTTTTTTTGAAAATAGCTTTAAATCACTTTTATTTTAAAGATTTTAATGACAAACGGTCCCTAGAACTATTTCTTTAAAAATGTTTAAGTATTCAAATATGAGATATTGTCTAATATTTTTATCTTTGATTATTCATAATCAAATATTTTTAAATATTGTCAAAGCTGAAGATATAACAATTTCATCTAATCACTCTAGTCAAATTGTTATGTCAAATAACGACACACTTACTGTTAATGCTGATGTTACAGTTGATACAAGTGCAGCAGAACCTGTAGAACTAGAAGGTCATACTTTTTCAACAAGCTCGACAACTATAACTAATAACGGTACAATTATTGGAACGACCAAAGGAATTGAAGCTGATCAATCTACAGATTTTAGTATAAATAATTCAGGAACAGTATCGGTAAGTGATAGTGCTAATAGTCCTGGCTCAGCACTTTCATTGCAACAATCAAGGGGCACTGTATCTATTGTAAATAGTGGAACAATAGAATCTGAACGAGCAGATACTATTAAATTACATCCTTCTTTTGGAACAGTAACAATTAATAATTCTGGAAGTATTACTTCATCAAAAGATAGAACAATAAATTTTGGTCAACATGCTAATGCAGGAACAATAACAAATTCTGGTACTATTTCAGGTAGAGCGAATACGCTATATATATATTCATCAGGAACAGACAATTCAGCTGGCACTATTACAAATTCTGGGACGATCACCGCAACAGGAGGAAATGGCTTTGAAATTAATAATGTAAACGATGTCACTGTTACTAACACTGGTACTATCTCTGCTACAGGGGATGCAATTTTTGGTATTGGCGACAATGGCTCTAATGGGAACATAATTGTAAATAAAGGGACTATATCAAGTGGTTCAAGTAATCATGATTTAGTAGTGAAAACAAATGTAGGTCTTGAATCTCTAACAAATGATCAAGGAGGAAATGATGCTTTGAAATTGGAAGGCTATCTTCCAGTAAATTACATCTTCCTAGCAAACAGCACAACTGATTATGGAAAGCTAGCTGTTGATCTGCAAAATGGTGCAACTACTTTCAGTATTAGCACAGATTCTGCTTTATCAGCTGGAACTTATACGTCTGTAATAACAGGAGTTTCTTCTAGTAGGTTTACTGCCGGATCTACCGGTACAGTAACTGTAACAAATGGAAAGTTTAACTGGACACTTACGGAAACTTCCTCAGGAAGCACTAATTGGAATTTAGTTGTTACCAATTTTGATAATGATGCTCCAACTTTATCATCTTCAAGTCCATCCGATAATGCAACTGAAGTTGCAGTAAATACAAATATAGTTTTAACTTTTAGTGAAGCGGTTGATGCTGAAAGTGGAAATATTACTATTAAAAGAACTTCTGATGACAGCACTATTGAAACAATTGATGTGACTGGAGCGAAAGTCAGTGGCAGCGGTTCGACAGCAATTACTATTAATCCAAGTACAGATTTAACAGCCGATATTGATTACTATATTTTAATAGATGCTACAGCTTTTGATGATACTAATGGAAATTCATATGCAGGCATATCAAGCACAACTGCTTTAAATTTTTCTACAAAACCTGGTGAAGTTTTTAATGAAACTGTAAAAACTCTTACAAAAAATCAAACTGTAGCTGCTATAAATTCTTTAAACCAGTCGTTAAACAGAATTTCAGGACGAATGAATTATATTAGATCTACAAATAATAATTTCTCAAATCAAAATATAAGATTAGCAATGAATTTTGATAATCAATTATTAGCTCAACAAATAAATTCGCTTTCGGCAAAACTAATTAAAAAAGAGAAAAAGACCGAGAAATGGGGAGTCTGGAGTGAAGGTAGCATATCATTTGGAAGAATAGGGCAGCAAGATGGGAATTTAGGTCAAGATATACATAGTGATGGAATTACTTTTGGAATTGATAAGAAAATAAATGAAGATAAGACAATTGGTTTTGCAATCAATAAATCATGGCAAGAAACTGAAGTAGGTAGCAATGAAGCAAATATGGATGCTTCCACAATAAGTATTATGAATTACACAAGTTTTAAAATTGAAGACAAAAGATTTTTTGAAATGGTTGTTGGTATTGGAGAAATGGATATAGATTTAAGCAGAGATGTTACAGGTGGAAAAAATAAAGGAGATAGAAAAGGAAATCAACTTTTTGGAAGCTTTACTTATTTATTAGAACCTGATGTTGAAGTTGTAGGTAGAAATTTAAATTATTATTCTAGACTTGATTTAGGATTTACCCAACTAAAGGCATATACAGAAACAGGTGATGGAACAGCTGTAAGTTATAATAAACAAAACGTTAAAAGTGCATCACTATCTGCAGGTTTAAATTTAAGTAAAGTTATTGAGAATGAAAAAGGTATATTTGAACCATCTTTTAAATTTGAATTAGGAAAAGATAAAACAATCAACTCACTATCAGAGGCATATTATATTAATAATTCTTCTGAAATTTATAGTAATGCTTTAGGCGATCAAAATTCTGGGCATTTATTGTTGAATTTAGGAATTGGGGCAAAACTCAACAGCAATTTGACTATAAATGCTACATATGAACACTACAGAAGTAGTGACAATACTTTTAATAATAGTTTTTCAATTTATTTAAGAAAACCCTTATAATCAAAATTATGTTTAACGAAATAATAGCTAACACATCTAAAATTATAATTTCTAATGCAGATAAAATTAAATTGACATTGGCTGCAATATTTTCTGAAGGAAGTATTTTAATAGAAGATTATCCTGGATCAGGGAAAACTACATTTGCAAAAGCTATTACTCAAAATCTTGGTCTTAACTTTAAAAGGATACAGTTTACATCTGATCTATTACCCAGTGATATTCTTGGATTTAATATTCTTTCGGATGGGAAGTTAAACTTTCAACAAGGTCCAATTTTTACAAATATAGTTTTAGCTGATGAACTTAATCGTGGAAGTCCGAAATCGCAAAGTGCATTCCTGGAAGCAATGGAAGAAAAAAATGTTTCTATGGATGGTGAAAGTTATAAACTGCCAGAACCATTTTTTGTTATTGCTACTCAAAATCCTATGGATTCTTCAGGCACAAGTTCTTTACCAGATTCCCAGCTTGATAGATTTATGATTTCATTTTCTTTATCTGATCTAAATGAAAACGATAAAATTTTGATGTTAAAAAATACAAGTAAATTAAATGGTGCTTCATCAAAAGCTGTTGATTGGGAGACAATCAAACAAAAAAAAGATCAGCTAACCATAAAAGATGAAATTTATAAATATGTTGTTGAAATAGAGCAGGTAATCCAAACGCTTGATCAAAAAATTTATATTTCTGCAAGATGTTTAAAGCAAATTCTAGATTTAGCTAAGGGTTGGGCAATTATTCATGAAAAAGATTATGTAACTCATCAAGATATTAAGGAAACTCTGCCTTACATATTAAGACATAGAATTAAATTTCTTAACCAGGAGGATAAGATGAGCTTCATTAATGAGGAAATACTTCAAAAAATTAAAATAAACAATGGTTAACCAGCTAGTACAGAGGTTAACGAACTTAGACTTTAAACATTTAATCAAACTTAAAAAAAAACTTAAAGTTTACATATATCCCAATCTTCAAGGACTATTATTAGGACTGTTTGTATTTTTTTGCTTTTTAATATCTGTATTTTATGAAAATAACTCAGGACTTCTTATTTCAATTGTTATTTTCTTTATTTTCTTTATTTCAATTTTTATCTCACATCAAAATATTAATAATTTAAGAATAAATTTTCTAACAGAATACTTAGTTGAAGCAAATAAAACAGAACATATAAACTTTAAGATAATTAATGATGCAAAAGAGAAAAAATTAAATATCGATTTAGAGATCAATAAGTCAATATTACAAAATTTTAATTTATCAGATAAAATAAAAGAATTTAATATAAAATATAATAATGACAAAAGGGGTATTTATTCTTTAAATAAAATAATTTTAAAATCGATATATCCATTTGGAATAATAAGGACAAAAATAAATTATCAACCTTTTAGTAAAGTATATGTATTTCCGCAAAAATTAATTCCTAATCAAGAATTATTACAAGAATTTAAAATTCACCAAAATAATAATTCTGATGAATTTGATGGTATAGATGAATACAAGAAAGGAGATAGTTACTCAAAAATCGCTTGGAAAAAATCAACTATTGGAGATAAAAAATTTGTAAAAGAATTTAAGTCTTTTAAAAGCTCAAAAAAATCAATCCTAGATTTAAATAAATACAACCATATAGAATTTGAGAAATTATTAAGTTATTCAGTATTTATTTTAGATTATTATTTCACAAAAAGCCTAAATTTAACCTTTAAACACAAAGATAATGTTTTCCATTTAAACGAAAATAAAAACTCTCTAAATAAAATTTTAAAGTATATTTCAAATGTTAAAAATTAAATCGCAAAATATTAGTCTTCTCACTTATGTTATATTATTCTTTTGCTTAATTTCATTATCCACAGATTTACTATTAACTAATAAAATATTTTGGGGCACTTTATTTATTTTAAGTTTTGTATTTTCGAAAATACACTTTAAGTTTAAGTCTATAGTGGTTGGAATATATGCTTTGGGAGCTATGTATATTCAATTGATCCTCAATCAATATGTTTTGTCCGAAGATTTTTTTCTAAACTGCCTTGGAGTTTTGCTGATTATAAAGTTCTCAGAACTCAACAATAAAAATAATCTTTTGTCATTTAATTTAATCTCCATGATTATTGCAGTAGCAAGTTTAATTAAGGGGCAAGATATATTGAGTACATTAAATTCATTTCTAATCCTAATACTTTTAGTTGTTAACCTGTATCTTATTCAACAAAAGGAAATCCTCGATTTCAGTTTAAAAAATATTTTAAAATATTTAGGATTTGGTCTTAGTATATTTCCGATTATTATTATTTTTTATCTTTTATTTCCAAGGGCAGAAGTAAATTTCAGATTATTTGATACATCTGCAAGTTCAGTAGGTATTCCAGATAGCATAGATCTTGGTTCATTTAGCCAGTTTTCGAACTCAGATGAAGAAGTTTTTACTTTAATAAATAACAATTTTAAGAAGGAAGATCTTTATTTTAGGGTCAAAATCTTTGATTATATGGAAAAAGATCAATCTTGGAGACCTTCCTCAAGTTACTATCTTTTTAGTGAATTTAAAAATTCCATGAGAATAAATGGTAATGAGGATTTAAATAAAAATTATCAGATTATTTTAGAACCATATAAAAAAAAATGGATACCAAGTTTAAAAAACTCAAAATTAATCACTAACGATATTCAAATTACAAAAGATTATTTTAATCAATCTTTTGTGAGTAGAGAACTAATTGACAGAAAAAAGAAATTAATTTTTAAAATGAATAAATCTGAATATTCCTTAGATGATCCACTTAAAAGTTATTATACTTTGTTACCAGAAAACATATCACCGAAAATAAAAGATTGGGTAGATAAAAATAATGTAAGCACTAAAGAAGAATTTATCGAAAAAATTTATAAAAGATTTTCTGATGGATCATATTTTTATAACCTTAGTCCTCAGATAAACTCAAATAATAAATATGAAAACTTTTTCTTTAATTCTAAAGAGGGATACTGTGAATATTATGCAGGAACATTTGTATTACTTACAAGATTAGCACAAATTCCAAGTAGGATAGTAACAGGTTACTATGGTGGAGATTTAAATGAGATAGGGAATTTTTTCCAATTTAAACAAAAAGATACTCATGCTTGGGCAGAAGTTTGGTTTGATGAAAGAGGGTGGGTTAGAATTGATCCAACTAGAGCAATACCTAATTCTAATATTAGAAATTCATTAAATAATTATTTTGTAAATAATGATAAATTTTCAAGTTCGATATTTTCTAATAATTTTTTTAAAATAATTAATTTTTATTTTAACTATGTTGATTTTGTATGGACTCAACATTTACTATCATATGACGATAACGAAAGAAAAAATTTTATAAAAGAATTATTAAGTTTAAATTTTTCAAAACTCATTATTTGGATATTCGTACCAATATTATTATTTGTTAGCATAAAATTGTTATATAATTTCAATTCAATTAAATTGATGAGGCTAAAATTAGCTTTCATTCTTCTAGGAAAAAAAAGAAAACTTCAAATAAAAAATTCGGATACAATCCAAGAGATTTATCTCAAATTGATGGAAAAAGATAAATCAAAATATAAAAATTTCTTTAAATTTTATGAAAAGCAGATCTACTCAAATAAGCAAATAAGTTTTATAAAAGTTTTAAAGTTAGTTTTTTAATAAAAGATTTCTTTCAGTCTTGAGTTTATTATTTTCTTTTATTAATTGAATAATCATTTCTTTCATTACTCTATTTTCTTCAACTGCCCTACCACTTATCTCAGCCAATCTCTCATTTTCTTTAGCTAATTGTAATTGATCAAATAATTTTTCTAGTTCTGGATCAATAGGTAGACCCTCTATTTTTTTGCTAATATTATTCTGAATTACTTTCGTTAATGAAATACTTACTTGGCTGTCTTTAAGTCCATTTTGTTCATTAAACTCTAGATTAAAGTTTAGACCAAAATCATCAGTATTTTTGCTGATATTTAAACCAGCTTTTACTGCTAAATCATCATCCATATAATGGGCCATGTCTTTCCTTTCACCGTCTGCAACAATGTCAATTTTTTCACTCAAAGTTTGATTTAAAGATAGGCCTGTATATGGCTTAAGAACGAAGCCATTTTCAAAAGATTTTGAATACTCAACGTTAAATCCACCTGACAATACTTGATCCACAGCATCATCAACAGAAAGATCCCCATCTGTAAAAGATGTTAGATAAGTTGGAAGTCTTCTTAGACCATATTTACCATCCACTTCAATATTTAAACTTTGACTATCATCAATTTCTAATTGTCTAGAAGCTTTGTAATTTACAGCAGCAAACTGACCTAGATTTTCTTTTGAAATAGTTTGTTGTGTTTCAGTTTCAAGATCTAAATATTTATTTTGAGTTAACCCAAAAATTGAAACTACAGAAAATTTAAATTTCTTGTAATCAATATCTTTTTTTAAACCGATAGCTAAATTTTCACTATCTAAAGCTTCTCCATTATTAAATTTAGCTTGCTGACTCGAATAACTTAAGAACGGTGTAAAATTATCATTTTCAATTTTAAAATCTCCAGTAACTCCTGTTGTTTCATTTTTATAAATATTGTCTCTTTTCTTTACAGAATAATATCCACTAGATTTTTTTTCTTCTGAAACTGAATTAAAAATATCATTTAAATTAGATAAAAATATTTCAGATCGATATTTTTTATTATGGCTATCAATATCTAAATCTTCACCATAAACATATAAAAAACCATCTGTTTCAGAGTTGTCTGCATCTGGATCACTATTGCTGTCTAATATTTCATAGGTATCATTTCCACAAAGATTATTTGTGACAACCATATTCGTTTTTCTAAGAATTTCTATTTTTTGATCTTTTGAAATACTACAATCTAATGTCATTGTTGTAGTTGAATCGTTTAAATCAATCGAGCCTTCATAAGTACCTTCATCTTTTGTAACAATATCTATACCTGTACTAGAAGAGTTAAGTATTAATATAGAATTACCAGATCCAGTAATTGTACCATAATTATTTATCGTAATATTAAACATTGGGGTGGCACTCCTTCCAATACCAATTCCATCTGCAAAAGAACCTGATGTTGCACTAATCGTGCCATAATTGTTTAAAGTATTATTTACTCTGTTGGTTCCATCATTTTCATACAATATTCCATATCCTAAATTTGCGCTTGCAGAAATGGTTCCATGATTTGTTATCGTAGAATTATCTACATTTGAAGATTGCATTCCCATACGAACCCCAGATATAGTGCCAGTATTAGTTACAACGGCGCCGTCCGATTGATTTATTGATAAAGCTGAATTTGCACCTGTAGCAGTTATTGTTCCAGAATTTGTTACACTAATATTATCACCATGCGAAATTACTACAGTATTATTTCCACCTGACATTGTCCCTGTATTAATGAAAGTAGTATCCGGGCATGTTTTGCAATAAAATGCACTTTTATCTGCTGCAGTTATTGTTCCATGATTAGTAAAATTGACATCTTCAGATTGTTCAGTATTCACTGCGTGTCTGTCAGCACCTTCAATTGTTCCTCCTTTATAATTAACGAATTCAAAATCAACTAAATGAAATGCTTTAATTGGACTATCGCCTTCATCTGTTGTTTTAATAATTCCACCGTCATAATTATAAATTTTAAGACCTTTACTCCTGTGATTACCTGAGGCTCCTGAACCTAACCATATTGTTTCATGAGTAGAGGTAATGGTACCATAATTGTGTAGTGTGAGACCAACACCATTAGATTGACCAGATAAATCTGAATGGCAATTAGTACCATTAAAATGACAGTTACCAACGTTTTTTCCATAAATTGCAGTATTTCCTTCAGCACTTATTGTTGCCCCTGCATTATTAGTAATTGCAACGTTTTCTGCATAATTTAATATTATAGCATATTTGTTATCTGAGTTGATTGTTCCGTTATTTGTAATTGTAGTATCCAAAGATGACTCAGCATTTATTGCGATTTGTTTGTTAGTTCCATCCTCTGTTTGAATTGTTCCATCATTGGTAATTTGAACTCCACTTATATCTTCGAGATCAACTGCCTTATTATCGTTGTAAGTAATTGATCCAGCAGAAGTAACATTTAAAATATCATTATCTGCACATGCTAATTGGTTTGTTGATGCGCTAGCAATAGTTGTTAAACATGGACCAGCATAACTTATGGAACTAAGTAAAAAGAATAAGATTATACTAAGTAAAATCTTTTTCATAAATGTCTATTGATTAATAGTTCTGTCTCCAAGAACTTCTATAACTAGATGTTCCACCTGCAGCAGCTTCAATGCTAACTAAGTCTTTTATACTTCCAGCAGATTGACCAGCAATGTTTGCAAATAGCTTACCAGCAAAAACTACAATTTTGGATAAAACACCTTGTCCAACATATTTACAAGTATCTCCTTTTCTCAAATTTTTAAGATTAGATGAGAAATTTGTTCCACATTCATCATCAACTCCACAAATAAATGCATCACCTAGACTACATTTATTAACTGATGATGTTGGTTGATAAATTGGAAAATATACCAACCCACTTGATACTGTTGGTTCAGCAGTAACTTTCTGAGATTTATCTAATTTTATATACCAACCAGTATCTGTTGATGTTGGGCATTTAGCACCTGTTTTGTCCTTTGTAGTATTTTTACATTTCGTTAAATCAGCAGCTTTTTTAGGAACCGCTACATCTCTATATTCTGGATAATGAGGATCTCTAATACCAATCATTAAGTTGTCTGTACCATTACTTGTATTTCCTATTCTCTCGTAATCTCCAGTTCCAGCATATAACCACAATGAATTAGTAGTTTGTCCAATTGTTGCATCCATAGAATGATACATATACCTTCCATTAGTTTGGTTTGAACCTGCTTTAAATAATGTTGTGCTCTCATACATCTTTAAAGCTTTACCTGTTCCATCAGTTCTATTATTTGTTAAATTAAACTTGGTAATTTTTCCTTCAAGATCACTGATGTAGACAAGCGCACCTCTAAAATCAATTCCTCTTGCTGTATCTGCTGTAATTACAACTGGTGAACCTGGTGTTGAATTAACGATATCATTCGTCAGCATATCCTCAATATCTATTCTTTTTTCAAGTTTACCTGGGAACGTTGTATCCTCAAGATTAACAATTGTTAAATTAGAACCAACTCCTGAGTTTTGCACACCGTATCCTCCACCCATAATTGCAACATAAATATCATCTTCTAAATTATTATCTCCAGGACCTTTATTTGGCATTCTTATAATTCTAGGAGATGACCAGGTTCCACCTAATTCACTATAATCGTATTCAGGTTGGCTTAATACCCCAGTTTGTGCAGAGCCAGGCTTAATATGTAAAGCCATATTTGAACTTTCTAAGTTACAAGCTGAATTTGGATTACTTGCACATGGATCCGATCCATAAAATTTTAATGTTTTATTTTGTAATGTTATTTCAGTTGCTGCCTTTGTTTGAGCTTGCCCACCACTATTAGGCGGCGCAGGTATTGTGATTGTAGAGGCCTTCACTGTAAAGTTAGTAAATGGTTTATCGTCAATTAATATTGAAACATCAGATTTACTCAAATTAGGAACATCTAAAGTCCAAACATTACTTTCCTGGCATGCAGTTGATTGATCACTTTTACATGTAAAATCAGTAGAATTATTCGTTCTTACAGTAATAGACTCAAAGAAGCTTGCTAAGTCATAAATTTTTTTGATGTAACTATAACTTGAGATAGTCCCGTTATGATCCATTACATGGACTTGAGTTTGAATTCCATCATTAAGCACTGAATATAGATGCATTGGTGCATCTCGATCTGTAATATCTAACACAGAAAATCCTGCACCACCTCTACCATAAGGAACCATTAGTATTGTATGCCATTCTTTTTTACTATCATAAGGACCTTTATAAAACATATCATGCGCGGTAACAGATCCATCAACACCATAAATAGCATTTGATCCACCAACCCCACTTCTATTTAAATTTACGTTAACCATATTTGGCATTGATGATGCAATAAATGGCGGAACAAATGCCCAAATTTCTTTACCAGTTTTTCCATCAAATGCATGAAGCATACCGTCATTTGCACCAACATAAACTGTTTCTTTTCTTGAAGAATGTTTTTGAGCAAATGAAGAATAATTTTTCAAAGATCTCCAATAAGCTTCTTGATTTCTTCCTGCAAAAGCTGTTTCAGCTGATGGTTTTGAAACCACTACTAATTCAGAATGATAAATATCTCCAAGAGGGTTAGGTCTTGTTTCAGTTAAATTACAATCACCATCATAATCAAAATAATCTTGTCCTCTAACAAACTGTATTAGGCCTTTAATGTCATCTTCATTATCATTTTGAACTGAAGCAACATTTTTACATCTCTGTGTATTGGTAGGGTTATCACTTTTACTATGATAATTTGGCACTTCATTATTTGTATGAGTAAACAATTTATCAATATCTTTATAGTTTGATGTGACCCAATTATTTAAATTACTATAACCAGAATTCGCAGATGTATTTGGAAGGTGGGTCCAAATTTTTCTGTCATCTGTTTTTCTTTTTTCTAATAATTCAGCTGCATCCCAATTCTTTTTACCAACAACTCCATTAGAGTCTATGGCAGTACTTTTTAAGGTTCCTTTCCACTCTTTATTTTGTTCATAATCAAATTGTGCTTGATATAAAGATCCACCTTGTTCAATCGTTGCTGTAATTGCAGGTGCAGAGAAAGATAACTTCTGAGCAATAATTTGTGATATGGCAGCTTTTAATTGTGTCTTTAGAGATTGAGTGGTTCTTGCCACGATAACGCTATTAGTTCCACCTGTTTGTGCCATCCTATTAAAGTTTCTTATTCCACTATTTGATAGTCCTGTTCCATAAGCTACAGTAAAAGTTTTTATTTTATGTGAATTTAATAATTTTGAAACTCTCCTTGCAGCTTGATTGTGGTATGCCCAATCTCCATCACCTATAACTAAAACATAACTATTCTGACAAGTTAAGTTTTTATCTATTGGAGACAAAGTACTGTGCAAATAATATTCTTCTGCTTGTTTTGCCCAGTTATCAGCATTCGTTCCACCACCAGGCTGAACTGATTTTATGATCGAATTGATTTTTGCCGCCCCTTGTTTATGAACTCTTACTTTAATACAGGCTCTACTAGTACAAGGAGTAGCTCTTCCGTTTGTTATATCTCCACTCCAAGACCTAAAACCAGACCCATTATTATCCCATGACCAGTATCCAAATCCAAAATTTACTCCTGCTGTTAAAGAACTATCTGTAACAATTGATTGAATAGCTTCATGGGCACCTGTCATTCTTGTTCCAGCAGAGCCTCCAAATTCTTTATCAAAATTTAAATCCAGGTCAAATGCTTGAACACTTTGTTTATAATAGTTGGCACTTAGCACTCTGTTGTTAACTTTATCTACGGTTATACCCCATGCATAATACATTCTAACATTTCCAGTCTTTGATGCACCCCTTCCATATCTTCCAACATTTTTTATTGCACTATAACCATTTTTTGATGAGTTTAATGTAACTTTAGAAACTCTATGATTTCTCCAATCATTACCATATAATATAAATTCATTTGATGGATGATGATCCATTCCATATGAGTAGGTCCAATTACCAACATATATTCTGCTATTAGCAGTTGTATTTACGCAACCATTACTTCCAATATTAAATCTATAAATGGAACCAAAATAATGCGCATAAAAATGTTCTCTTTTATAATCTACAGTCTGACCAAAATAACGAGCGAAAGTACTTAAATTACCAGAAAAAGTGCAGTTTACTTTTGAAGGAGTTGCTCCAGATATGTTATAAGTCAACATGCCCCCATTTCCTGTCGCATATAAAAAATTTTGCGCAATAGAGATATTTCTTGGATAATTTAAATATTGGTTCCAATCACAGCTACCACTAGTAAGATCAATTCTAAAAATTCTTCTTTGATAAAAAGAAGCAACATATAATTTATTATTATGTACCTTCATATTCATAGGATAATAAGATCTGCAATTACCTGATCCTCTATAAGTTCCACTACTTGCAAAGCTGGTATCATTTTTCTTTGTTGAATAAGTAAATTTTTTTATTCCACGTAACCAGTATGAGCCGACATAAACATCGCCACTACTATCTGTTGCAACACTGTAAGGATAAGAAAAACCATCTCCACTCGTCATTCTAACGCTCATACTTCCAGACTTGTCTAAAAGGATTAATACATTAGCTGGAACATCAGATATTCCAGAACCAGGCGGTAAATTTTTTGCAAAACTATTATTTATTAAAAAAGGTAGAATTAAAATGATTTTTAAAATTAAAAGTTTTAATTTCATAATTATTGTTCTTGCTCCATTTTCTCTAACTCAACTTCAAGATCATAGTAAAATTTACCTAATTTTTCATCGTATTCTACAGTTGTAATCATTAATTCTTCTTCAAAAAGTTCTTCTTCACCAAGCATTCTTTTATATACAATGACATCTTTATTACTTTTCTCCCAAATTTTGAAACTATCAAAAATTTGTGGATTTTGCCCTGTATCGAAATCACCATAAACTTTTTTAACGTATCTCATTAATGTTAATTTGTTATTCTCAGTATTTTTACCATCATTCATAACAATCATTCTGATGGCTGCCAATTTTGCAGTATCTTCTGTTTCACCTAAAAATACATATTCTACTGCAATATCATCATTTAAATTATCATTTGGACACAACTCTGGTGACGGAACAGGCATATAAAATTGACCTTTAAAACCTGGTAAAGGTGAACCAAATTTATCGAAAATTTTTTTACCACTATCTCCAATATCAATTAAAAAATCACAAGCAGCTTGGACAGGTGAACTAAAAATAGAAAAAATTATAATAAATTTGATTAAATTTTTCATAAAGATTTAGAAATATTAGTATAACTCTTTATATTTGTCGTCATTTTATTTAGGTAATACAATCACACTTTCTAAAGCAACTACCATTCTTTCATTGCCTTTCTTTAAACCACAGCCATAAATTCGATAAGCCATTCCATCATTTCCTTTGTCAGTTGAGCCTTTTTTGACACTAGAGCCAGTACCTCTGAAAGGTGCAGCACCAATTCTTATTACAAAAAATTCATAAAAGTAATTATAAAGTTTTTCAGCTTCTTTTCTCTCATCATTAGTTGCAGAATTAAAACTATCACGAACCAATTTTCCAAAATTCCAACTTTGTGCGGCTACAACATCATAGAAATTTCCACTTAATCTAACCTTGTCTAAATCCTTAAAGCTATTAGCGCAGAAATTTTCTGTATTATAATAAAGAGAACTATTGCTAGAATTATAATTGATCCTATAATTAGCCATATTGCCATTCCATTGAGTGTTATTAGCTGGTAAATTTCTTTTTGATGTATCCCTAACATGATTTGAAGTACTCCAAGGACCTAAAAATTGATTGAGTACATATTTTTCACCTTCTATCAAAGCTGTTTCAGCAATATAGAAAGTTTGCTGATACTCATCACTCTTATTATTACTTTGATGGTCACCTGCTGATATTACAATTAATGCTCCTCCCATCAATGACATAGCAAGCATTAAGACTAAAGATAATACTAGCGCAAAACCTTGTTCATTTTTTCTCATTATTCCATTCCCAAATTTCTTGCGTGAGCAGTTACGATAATCGTATCTCTTAAATATTTATCGGTTTTCTTTTTATTTCTAGTTGAGTCTATTAATGCAAATACATCTCTAATTTTTGAATTTCTAAAGAAATTTTTTGTTGATCTAACAGTTAATGCAATATCAACAGTTTTAATTTTATAAATTAAATCTTTATTTACATTTGTTGCAGAAGGTGGTGGATTGATTAATACTCCTTTTTCGTCAACAGGATTAAAAATCATATCATCAACGTAGTCTACAACTAGTTGATCATCGTATGTTTTATCATTGTTATCTGTTGTAGGATCATCCCATCTACCTGATGTATTATTCCATTTAACTTTTTTTTTATAAACAGCAAAAGCATCAATTGGAGGGTATCCACCTCCACCTAATTGCGGTTGCGTTTTATCAGGAATAGTAGATTTTTTGCATTTATAAGTTATTTTATATCTCTCATATATATATGCAGGCGTTCTTCCTTGTTTATAATTTACATCTCCATAAACAATATCGATTTTATCGCATTCTGAAAAATTCACATATTTAGTGATTAGTATTGGAATATGCTCATTTGATGTTTTGATATTATCATTGAAATACATAAATCCAGCATTTCTAATATCTCTCATAATCATTCCAACAACATCTCTTCCAGCTGTTGAAATTTTTGCTCGATCAGTAACTTGAGAGTAAGTATTATTAACAACAGTATATGAAGTGAACATAGCACCCATCATCACAACAGAAATTAAAATTCCAATTAGAATTTCTATTAAGGTTACACCTGCAATATTGCTTAATTTTTTTTTCATTAATTAAATTGAAAATATAAATATTTTTTCTTTTTGCCGTCGTTTAGATTGACTTCCATTTTTCCAAGATACCATTTTTCATAAACACCATTACCTTTGTAATTTGTAGTGTTGTTGTATTTGCAGTTATTTGCGGCAGCATTGTTATTGCAGATTTCGTAAATTTTGAGAATTTTATTATCTTTATTTCCCTTACATTTTAGTCTTTCTTTAGAAAATCTTTTATCCCATTTTTGAAACTTATTTTGGACTGCATTATTAAAATTAGTGGAAGATGTGCCTCTGTTAGAACAATTTGCCATACTCCAAGAATTATTTATTAAATAATCTTTAAATTTTACATCTGTAGTAGGAGAATTTGAGTCTCTTTCAGAAATTAAGTCTTCAGCTACCATAGATACCAAATAATTTGCCTTTGTTCTTTCTCCAGAGACATCAATTGATTGAACTGAATAATTAACCATCTGAAAAACTGCAACAAATCCAATACCTATAATTGCTGTTGAAACCAAGGCTTCAAGCAGGGTCATTCCTTTTTCTGAGAATTTAGTTTTGCCTATTCCAATCACTTCCACTCCATTTAAATTTACTTATATTACCAAATCTAGTCCATTCAACCAAGTATGCAGGTTTTTCCAACCCACCTCCTTGATCCAAAGGACATTTGCCACCATTACTTGCGTTTGATGTTGTACAAAGTATCAAATATTGGTTTGTTGATCTATTTTCGACTGTAACATTTAAATTATTTTTTAAAGTTCCATGTGCTTTAAAATAACTTCCATCTTTTGAAAAACAAACAGCACCGTCTTTGCTGATATGTGTTGATATTTTTTTTGTAGTTTCATCAACTTGGTTATTATCCCAGTAACTACTACTAGAGGTATTACATTCAATAGCTTGCGCATTATTTAATTTAATTGATAAAGAAGTTGCATCCATTCCTTTTGAAACAAATTTTGTTGATGTAGTTCCATTGGGTGTTACTCTAAATTGAACAAAGGGATAATTTCCTCTTTGAGATAATGTATTTACAGATGAAAGCATAGTTGCCGCTTTTTCCATTGCAGCTCTTAACTCTCTATCTTGTCGCCAATTTGAAAAATTTGGATAAGCAACAGCAGAAATAATTGCTACTATTGTAATAACAACTAGTAACTCTAAAATTGTAAATCCTTTAATGTTCTGATCTTGCTGCACCTGGATCTATTTTCCCTGATTTCGCTAATTCTTCAAGAGATTTTTCCATGGTAATCATTCCATCTCTAACTGCTGTTTGCATTATACTTGGAATTTGGTGAATTTTTGCTTCTCTAATCAAGTTTTGTATAGGTGCGGTACATTTCATTATTTCAAATGCACCAACTCTTCCTGCACCGTCTCTAGTCTTTAACAATCTTTGGGTCACAACCATTTTAAGAGAAGTTGAAATTTGAGCTCGAATTTGTTCTTGTTGTTCAGGTGGGAACACATCTATAATTCTGTTAATTGTACTTGGTGCACCACTTGTATGCAAAGTTCCAAAAACTAAGTGTCCTGTTTCTGCTGCTGTTAATGCAAGACTGATGGTTTCAAGATCTCTCATCTCGCCAACAAGAATTACATCTGGGTCCTCTCTTAAAGCTGCTTTTAATGCAGCTGCAAAAGTTTCTGTCTGTTTTCCAACCTCTCTATGAGAAACAATACTTTTATTATCTCTATGAATAAATTCTACAGGGTCTTCAACTGTGATTATATTTGCAGTTCTTGTTTTATTAATTTCATTTACTATTGCTGCAAGTGTTGTTGATTTACCAGAACCAGTTGGACCTGTTACTAAAACTAAACCTTTATGAAAATCAACAATGTCATAAAGAGCTTGTGGTAAGTTGAATTGTTCCATATCTGGAATTTTACTTTCAACTCTTCTGCAAACACATGCAGGTCCATTAATCGTTTTATAAAAATTCGCTCTAAATCTTAATCCACTTAGGGTAACAGATGTATCAAGTTCGTGTGTTTTTTCAAATTTATTTAATTCATGTTCATTACAATTCATTGAAAGCAGATCTTTTAGATCTTGAGCTGTAACCATGACTTCCTGGACTTTTATTATTTCCCCAGTTTGTCTATATGCAAGTGGAGATCCTGCTCTGATATGAAAATCAGATATTTTTTTATTGTCTTTAGCTAGTTGTTCTAACTTTTCAAACATACGACCCTTTGTACTATAAAATTGACTTGTTTTACCAATTAATTTTTGTAAAAAACCCAATTTGAATATCAGTTGTTTTTATTCTAGTAAAAGTTGAGTATAAAGTTAAAATTCGATTATAAAATTTATGAAAAATCCTTTTGCAAATTTATTTAAAAAGAAAAAAAAAGATGATGCAAACACACCTCCAGTACCGCAAGGAGGAGAAAGCAAAAAAAAAGAAGGATTTTTTAGCAAGCTTCTTAAAAATAGATTAGGCAAACAATCAATTAAAGGTGAGGAAATTTTAGGAGTTGAACTTACTCCATCCGAGATTAGATTATCGCAAGTTTCGAGTAACAAAGCCAATCAATGGGTTTTAGATAAATTCTATGTTCATAAATTTGAGGGTATTCCTGAAAATGGAACTGTGCTTGAAAATCCTGATAAAGTTGCTGATGAATTAAAGTTAGCTTTACAAAAATCTAAAATTAATACGACTAACGCTGCGATCGCAATTCCAGTAACTAGCGCAATTATAAGAGTTGTAACTGCACCTTTAATGACTGATGAAGAATTAAATAAAGCGATAGATACAGACTCGCTTTGGGAAAACTTAGTTCAATTAACTGATAATTTAAATGACTACTCTATATTTCATCAAGTTATAAATAGAGACAAAACCGGAAACACAATGGATATCCTTTTTGTGGCATCAAAATTATCAGACATTAATAGCTATACAGACATTATTAAAAAAGGTGGATTAAATGCTGTTATTATAGATGTTAAATGTTTTGCATTAAAATCTGCTGTTGATCAAATTAATCAAATTGCAGGTTCAATTGAAGACTCTAACTTAACTGCTGTTCTAGAATTTGGTTTAGATGAAAACTATGTAATGATACTTTACGAAAATAATCCAATAATAACTGATATTTTTATTAGATCTCAAGATAGAAAAACACTTCAAGAAAGCAATAATCAAGAAGAGATGGATGCACTTGTTAGAAGATATATGACACAAGTCAAACAAGCAGTTCAAGACTTTGAACAAAAATATGAAAAAAGAATTAGAAATTTAAAAGTTACTTCAAATCTACAAAATGTTGAAGATTATCTTGGTAGCTTTAGAAAAAATATGGTTAACACCGGATACAATTTATTTGATCCTTTTGATGGAATAAAAATTCCTGCACAATTAGAAAATGATATTAAAATGGACAACCGTTCATACTTTTCAACAGTAATGGGGCTTGCATTTAGAAAACTAGATGTCTTTGGTTACTATAAATTTGTTACTGCTGTTAAAAATATTAACCTTTTGCCTAATAGAGAAAATATGATTGCTCAGAAAAAAGCAAAAGCTTTTTCAAATTTTGCATTCAAAGGAGTGGTAGGAATAGTTTCACTTATCTATGTAGTATTATTTGGTTTATCATTTTGGCAAATTACAGATCTTAATAAAAAAATTGATGGTTATGATGAAATTTTACAAACTCATGAACTTAAAACTTTAGAGAAAAATAAATATGCAAAAGAAATTGGTTTTATGCTTAAGTCACTTGAATTAAGTAAATCAATTAAGTCTAATAAAACTGTAAGCTTTAGAGTATTAGCACAGATTGCTTCTGCAGTTCCTAAAAGAGTTAAATTTAGCAAAATAGAATATAATGGCTCAGATTTAGTTGTTATTGAAGGAACGGCATTTAGTGATCAAGATATCTTAAAATTAATTAGTAATTTAAACAATAAAAAATTGATCTCACAAGCTTCATTAGCAAGCATGACACTACCTCAAGGCCAACAGCAGGGATCACAAACTATGAAGGGCTTTAAAGTAGCCTGTGTATTGGAGCAAGTATAATGGATTTAAAAAACATTACTATGGATGATCTAAAGCAAAAATTAGCTGCTGTAGATAAAAAAACTTTAATCAAATTTGGATCTGGTTTTGGAGCAATAATTCTATTTTTAATAATTTACTATGCAATTTTAAATCCAATGGTCAAAGAAAGAAAAGCCAAATACAATGACAAAATAGCAAAGCAAAACGAAATCTCACAATTTGATAATGAAATAATTAGTTTCAAATCAAGAATTAAGGAAATGAAACCAGATTTTGATAAAACTTCAACTCTATTTCATTCAAAAGCTGAAGTTGAAGATCTTTATGAAAGTTTAAGTAAGTATGCTGCTGTTAATGGATTGGTAATATCAAAAATTGAAAAGAAAAAACCAAAACCTGTGTTTAAACAAGGAGTTACTCAACAAGCAGAAAATAATATTACAAGGGATATGGTTTCTTATTATCAAATACCTGTAGATTATGAAATCAAAGGGAATTTTTTAGGTTACATAAAGTTTAAAAGAGCGGTTTCTAGGCAAAATAAAATGTTAAATTTTGACAAAGAGACTATAAGTATAGTACAAAACGATTCAACTGGAGCGATAATGGCGCAAGGCGAATTAACAATAGTAGGATTACCAGATGAATTTTTTTAAAATTCTATTCATCATCATATTTTCTTTTATGGCAAACTTTGCGTTTGCGGATAATCACGATCAAAAACAAGAAGTCCTAGATGCAGCAAAAGAAATTGTTAAAGAAATGGAAGAAGATGAAGAAGTTCCATTAAATGACCCCTTTGCAGGAAATGAGGGAACTTCATCTTCAGCAAACATACCACAAGATGAACAAGATAATGAAATGAGTTTATATAATTTTAAATTAGCAGGACTTATCTCTGGAAAAGATTATAGTTACATTTCTTTAGTTAATTCTGGTGGAGAAGTTTTAACAATGACTTTGGGCCAATATCTTGGAGAAATACAATTAGTTGACCTGAGATTAACAGAGGCAATATTTAAAAAAGATGATGGTAAATTCATGATAATTGATTTTAATAATCAGGTCCGGGAGTCAGATGACTATTAAAAAAATATTAACATATTTTGGATTATTATTTTTATTAGTTGTGTTAAATGCTTGTCAAAACTTGAAAAAATATGACAAGCCATTCAAACACAATACACCTCTTATAAAAAACAAAGATATTGTAAGTAGTGGACAATCAGAAATCGCAAAAACTTTAGAAATGGGTCCTAAACCTATTGAAGGTGATGCAAAAAAACTTGGAAAAAGAAAAAAAATATCATCTGAGGCACAAAGAAATTACCTAATAATACCTGATGATTATCCATTATTAAAACAAAGAGTTACTCTTAAGTTTAAAAATTTAGATTACAAAGAAACTATGAAATTGATGGGTAAAATAGGAGAGATAAATGTACTCGTTGGAGATGAAGTTGCAGGAGCAATATCTGCTGAATTAATTGATGTCCCATGGGACAAAGCTTTTCAAGCACTTTTAGATATGAAAAACTATGCATCAGATGTTGATGTATCTAGCAACTTAATAAGAGTTCATTCTCCTGAAACGTTAA
This sequence comes from uncultured Pelagibacteraceae bacterium, assembly GCA_902599485.1. Taxonomy (GTDB): domain Bacteria; phylum Pseudomonadota; class Alphaproteobacteria; order Pelagibacterales; family Pelagibacteraceae; genus Pelagibacter. Next base: position 91,210 of record CACKFP010000002.1, read on the forward strand.
CAGCACAAGAGACGTATAAGTCTGAAAGAGCACAAGCTGTCAAAAAGAAAGTAGAATTAGAAGATAGTGTTGAACCAATATATTCTGAGATTTTTAGACTTTATTATATAACTCCAGCACAAGCTAAACAAACTATTGATGAGCTGTTTACTTCAACAGCAGGTGATAGTTCTTTTACACCAATCCAAATTACCGAAGAAAAAACAACTCGATCTATAATAGTAAGAGGAAAAGAAAAAGACTTAGATGTGGTTGATAAAGTTATTAAAGAAATAGATATAAGAACAAAACAAGTTTTAATAGAAGCTTTTATAGTCGAAGCAAATTCTGATTTTGAAAAAGCGCTTGGAACAAGACTGGGTGGATATTATCAAAGAGCTGGTAAAGTTGCTGGTGGATTATCAGGTGGAAGCGCTGGGAGTGCTTTAGGTACAGAACCAGGAGGAGCTGCTAATCTTGGAGATGCAACAGATAGTTTAGCAAACTTTGCAATCACAAATCCAACAAGTGGTATTGGAATATTAAGAAGAACAGGTTCAGGTGTTTTAAAAGCAGAAATTACAGCATTAGAAAGAATGGGAATGGGTAAAACTATCTCTAATCCGAAAGTATTCACACTCGATAATCAAGTAGCAACTGTTACCCAAGGTGAGGAAATACCATATGAAGCTCCAGGAGAGGGCGGAGGATCTCAAGTATCTTTCAAGGAAGCGGCTCTTAAATTAGAGGTCACTCCAAGCATTATTGGAGATGGAAACGTTTTGTTAAGTATTCAAGTTAATAATGATACACCAAATAGATCAGTTGCAGGCGATACCCCAGCAGTTAACAAAATGGAAATTGTAACAAAATTATTGGTGGCAGACGGAGATATAGTTGTTATTGGTGGAATTAAAAAGAACGTTTTATCAAAATCTAAAGACCAACTTCCAGCTATAGGTAATATGCCTGTAATAGGTAATCTCTTTAAAGGGACTGAAAATTCTGATAACCTAGATGAACTGTTAGTGTTTATAGCACCAAGAATTTTGTAATGATAAATATTAGTAGAGAGTCTGAGATTAATTTAATTAATATTCTTATTGATCAGGATATTATTTCAGGGAAAGATTTAGTTGAGATTAAAAAAATATCTGGTGAAGGAGAAAAATCTCAATTAGACGCTGTATTTGAGTTAAATCTAACTGATGAAGAAAAAATTTTAGATCTTTTAGTAAAAGATCAATCATTAGATGTAGTAGATTTATCCACAGTTTCTGTAACAGACGAACTGAAAGCTATTCTTCCATCTAATTACATTAATATGAACTTTATAGCTCCTTTCAAAATTGAGGGAAAGGTATTGCACATAGCAATATCTGATACTTCAAAATTGAGTTTAATGAGAAATTTACGAACAATTACAAAAATGGATATTGAACTGCACGCAGCAAAAGTTTCTGATATTTCAAACTTTGTAGATAAATTACTAGCAGACGGTGAAAGAACTATTTCTGATATTAGACAAACCAATGCTGAGAAGACTAAAACATTTGACTACGATGTAGATGATCAAGCAGAAGTTTTAGAAAAACCACCTGAAGAAGATATTGAAGCTATAGAAAACGAGTCTGAAGTAATTAAATTTAGTACAGCAGTTGTAGCAGAAGCGATTAAATCAGGAGTTTCAGATATTCATATTGAACCTTATCGATTTACATCAAGAGTTAGGTATAGATTAGACGGAATTTTACAAGAACAAGAACACTTTAAAAAATTTCTTCATTCAAATTATGGAGCTGTGGTTACAAGATTTAAGATTATGGGAAAACTAGATATTGCTGAAAGAAGACTTCCTCAAGATGGAGCGATCCCGTTTAAAATTGATGGAAAAGTAGTTGACCTTCGTCTTTCAATTTTGCCAACCGCAACTAATGAAAGAATAGTTATGAGGGTTTTAAATAAAGATGCAGGAGACATCAGTTTAGAACAACTTAATTTTGAAGAAAACGATTTAAAAAATTTGAGAAAAGCAATTCATGGCACACAAGGTTTAGTTCTTGTAACAGGTCCTACTGGATCAGGTAAAACAACAACACTTTATAGTATTCTAAAAGAGGTTTCTAAACCTCACCTAAATATTTTAACTGCTGAAGATCCTGTCGAATATGAATTAGATGGTGTTGGACAAGTTCAAATTAAAGATGATATTGGTTTTAACTTTTCTACTGCCCTAAGATCTTTTTTAAGACAAGACCCAGAAATAATTCTAGTTGGTGAGATGAGGGATAAAGAAACGGTGGATATTGGATTAAAGGCTGCATTAACAGGTCACTTAGTATTTAGCACACTTCACACAAATGATGCACCAAGCACAATAACAAGATTACAAAATATGGGGACACCTGATTATTTGATTAGTGCAGCTGTCTCATTAGTTTTAGCTCAAAGATTAGCAAGAAAAACTTGTTCAGAATGCAGAGTTCCAGATGAAGATATAACTCCAAAAGCTCTTGCTGATCTTGGATTTACAGTGGAACAAGCCTCAAGAGCAAAAGTTCAAAAGGGCAGCGGTTGTCCTAAATGTAAAGATACTGGTTATAAAGGAAGAATGGGTATTTATGAAATTTTAAATGTTACAAAACCAATTAAAGAAGCAATTCTAAGAAAAGCAACAACACCAGAACTAAAAGAAATTGCTTCAAATGAAGGTTTTAGGACAATGCAAGATATGGGAAGAGAGTTAATTCTCACAGGTGATCTTAATTTTAGAGAGTATGATAGAGTTCTCTCTATGGAGTAGTAAATGTCAGCCGAAACTTTTTCATACAAAGGAATATCAGCAGGTAAATATATAGAAGGTGAAATAGAGGCTATCAATCAAGAAGAAGCATCTTTTAAACTTAAAGAACAAAAAATAATCATTACTAACTTAACCAAACTTAAAAAGAAAAAGGCTGAAAAAGAAAAGGGCAAAAAAAGCGGCTTTTCTTTTGGTAAGAAAAAAGTCACTCCTGCGGATGTAATGCTTTTCTCTAAGCAATTTGCGACAATGGTAAAGGCGGGTTTGCCAATTTTAAATGTACTTTCTATGCTTAGAGATCAAATAGAACACCCGACTATGAAAGAAATTATTGAAGATATTAGAAAAAGCTTAGAGGGTGGTATTACTTTGTCTAAATGCTTTGAGAAATACCCTAAAATATTTGATAACATTTATATAAATTTGATTAAAGCTGGAGAAGCCAGTGGTAAACTTGATGATTTCCTATTAAAATTAGTAGACTCTTTAGAAAAAAGAGAAAAAGTTAAAAAGAAAATTAAAAGTGCATTAACCTATCCAGTAGTGATGTTTACTGTTGCAATAACTGTAATGGTGTTCATGTTAATTAAAGTCGTTCCAGTATTTGCAGAAATGTATGAAGGAATGGGTGTTGCGTTACCTACCCCAACAGCTGTGATTATGAATGCAAGTAATTTTATGAGAGGTGCTGGCGGACTAACACTTGGAATAGTATCAATAATAGGTTTTGTGATATTTAAATATACAACAACTAAAATTCCTGCAATTAGATATAGGTGGCACCAACGAGTTCTAAAGATGCCAGTTTTTGGTGATATGATTTTAAAATCATTGATTGCTAGAATTGCATTAATAATGGGTAATCTTAGTGCAGCAGGGGTAAACCTTTTAGAAAGTATAGAAATCGCAAAACAAGTAAGTAATAATGATGTTGTAACTCAAGCTTTAGAAAATGTAAAAAAAGGAGTTTTCTCTGGGGACACACTTACAAAATTATTTTTAAAAGAACCAGTTTTTCCACCTACTTTTAGTCAGCTCATTTCTGTTGGTGAGCAAACAGGAAATTTAGATGAAATGTTTACATCTGTATCTTCTTACTATGAAGAAGAATTTGATACAGCGGTTGATAATATGTCCAGTTTAATTGAACCAATCATGATTGTATTTATGGGAACAATGATTGGTGGATTAATGATTGCTATGTATTCACCAATCTTTAATGTTGGTGCAATTATTGGTGGCTAAACGTTTAAATTTTTAGTTAAAACTAGATGATTAATCCAAGGCTTCTCACCTTCTTTAAAAACAACAGCGTCCATTATTTGTTGAATAAAAAAAGTTCCTAATCCGCCTGGTTTAATATCATCAATTTTTCTGTGTCTTACATTTTTTTCTTCAACCGGTCTTCCTTTATCAAAAAAACCAATTTCAAGTTGACCGTTTTCAAGTGAAATTTTAATCTCCATTTTATCATCTGTGTCTTCACCTTGATAAGCATGCTTAACAATATTTTGTGCTGCTTCTGCTATTGCTAGCACTAACTCATCTTTTAAATCTTGATTAATATTTACTTTTTCAAATACTTCTCTTGAGAATGATCTTACTTCTTTTAAACTTGATGAACTAACAACAAAATCTCTTTGTTCAGTTATAGATTTTATTGCAACATTCATTTATCAGTCCAAATTTAAAATTTGTTCAAGTTTTGCCATCATAATTACTTTGAGAACTGACTTACTAATTTCTTTCAGCACAACTTTCGTTCCAAGTTCAGTTGCTTTTTGGTGACTTTCAATTAAAACTGAGATTCCTGAAGAGTCCATGTATTGAACTTCTTTTAAGTTAAGATGAACTTCTTTTTTTGCCTCTATTAAAGGCATAATAATTTCTTTTGCTTTCTCGGTTACATCCATATCTATTTCACCATCAAGGTGAACAGTTGATATATTGCCTTCCTCTGTAACTTTATATGACATAATTATTAATATTTATTAAATTTCCTTGCTAAATCAACAAAAATGACCCATTTTGATTACAATTGAAGTATAGATATTGCCTTTTAAAAGATATAATTTATATGTATACACATATTTTTATTAATTATAGGATCATTACTTATGAAAAAAAATAATAAAGGATTTACACTTATAGAATTATTGGTTGTTGTAGCAATTATTGGTATTCTTGCAGCAGTAGGAGTTGTTGCATACTCAGGCTACACATCTGGAGCTAAAAAACAAGCAGCTAAATCAAATCATTCAGCAGTTGTTAAATACATAGCAGCAGAATTACAAAAATGTAATTTAGGAGAGTCAACAGCTATGGGAGGCAATCTTACTTGCTCAGGTAAAACTAGAAAAACTGTTAAAGACGCTGCAGCATTAGCATTAGCAGATTTTAAAAACCCATACGATACTTCAAAAAAAGCAGTAAGACCGAATACTGGTGATCAGTCATCTAGCTCTGCAAAAGGTGGATATACGAATTTAACTGATAACAGTTCCAGTTCTAACACGATAGACGTCAAAACTTGCTTTACAGAAGATAGCGAATGCTCAACATCTGGTAACGTTTCAGAAAATTCTGTCGTATTAGAGTAAAAGTTAAAATAGAAAATTCTTATGACTTCCAAAAGCTCTGGGTTTACCCTTATTGAGCTTTTGGTAGTTGTAGCAATCCTCGGAATTATAGCTGCTATTGGTATCATGAGTTATAATGGATATGTAGGCTCAGCTAAAAAAAGATCTGCTGAGAATGTTATGCAACAAATATCTTTGGGACAAACTGAATATTACTCAGATAATGGAATTTATTACAGAAATAGTACTGGCACTTCATGCAATCCTACAAGTTCCACATCAAGCGCAATAGAAACTAATTTATTAGGTGGCACTGATAGTATCACTAGTGAAATGGGTTACGAATTATGTGTCGCAAATGATGCAACAAATTATAAAGTTTTTGCAAAAGAAAATGGTGGTAATTGTGAAATTACCATGACAGCTTTAGGTACTTTCGTTAGAACTAATTGCTAAATATCTAATGAACTATCAAGAAATTTTAGAGAAAGTAAAAGTAGTATTTTCGGGTGGATTACCAAAAAATGTTAAAATTTATTTAACTATAAGTTTAGCTTGGATAATTTTTATTGGATATTTAACATGGTGGAATGGATTAAAAAGTCCAATGCTAGACAAAAGCTTTAGATGGGATGAATGGTTTTGGTTCGGAATAGTCCCGGCTGTATCACCTTATATTTTCTACTATATTTGGAAGAAAAAAGAATAATAACCTATTTTGAGCATCAATAATCTATGATGTATACTTTTTTATAATAACTTAGAGGAAAAAATGGAGAGTGTTGATCTGGAGTCTGTAAAATCATTTGTTGATACCCTTTGGGTTATAGATTGTGCAATTCTTGTTTTTATTATGCAGGCAGGTTTTATGTGTATGGAAACAGGTCTTTCAAGGCATAAAAATAGTATTAACGTTGCTCTTAAAAATGCAGCTGATTTCGGTCTTGCGGTTGTAATTTTTTGGCTATTTGGTTTCGGTTTGATGTTTGGAAAAAGTTTTAATGGCTATTTTGGAACCGATTTATTCTTTTTTAAAACAGATCAGGCTGAATACATGACTTATTTTGTATTCCAAGCAATGTTTGTTGCAACAGCAGCTACAATTGTTTCAGGAGCTGTTGCTGAAAGAATGAAATTTAATGGATATTTAATAATTACAATTATTGCTACTGGAATTATATATCCAATTGTTGGTCATTGGGCATGGTCTTCAAGTTATTTAAATAATATTGATGCCACAAGACAGCTGTTAGCTGTTACAGGCCAAGTTAAAACAACTGGATGGCTTACAGATATAGGATTTGTTGATTTTGCAGGAAGTACTATAGTTCATTCTGTTGGTGGATGGATTGCACTTTCAGCTGTTTTAATTTTAGGTCCGAGAATAGGAAAATATTCAGATGCAAACAAAGGAAAATTCACAGGATCAAGTTTTCCTTTAGCAGTTTTGGGAACTTTAATTTTATGGTTTGGTTGGTTTGGTTTCAATGGTGGAAGTAATGGAGCTATGGATGAAGCAGTTCCTCTAATTTTAATAAATACATTTCTTGCTGCTTCTTTTGGTTTACTAACAGGCCTAGGAATTTCATTTGCTTTATTTAAAAAACCAGATCCTTACTATGTAATCCTTGGACCGCTCGCAGGTTTAGTTGCAATCACAGCAGGATGTAATTCAATGACATCAGTGACTTCGATCTTTGTTGGAATTATAGGAGCGGTAGTTGCAATTTTTGTAAATGAATTTTTAAATAAGTTTGAAATAGATGATGTTGTTGGAGCAGTACCTGTTCATTTAGCAGCAGGGGTTTGGGGTACTATTGCTGTGGGTTTATTTAGTGATCTTGAGATTTTAGGAACAGGATTAACTAGACTAGAACAAATCAAAGCACAATTTATCGGAATTGTATCGATCGGTGTATTTTCATTTTTTGGTTCATATATTTTATTAAAAATTTTAAATTATTTTTATCCTTTAAGAGTAAGTCCGCTACACGAAGAGTTAGGTTTGAATATTGCTGAGCATAATGCAACTTCTGTAGAACATGATTTAATTACAATTTTAGAAAAACAGTCTGAGTCTGGTGACTTAACTATTAGAGGTCCACAAGATCCATTTACTGCTGGAGGTGTGATCGGTCTTTATTACAATAGATTGATGAGCAAACTAGAAACTAGTGAAGCTGAAAAGAAAGTATGGAGAGATAGAATATCAAATGAAGTAAAACTTGCAGTAAAAGTTCAAGAAAACTTTTTACCAAAAAGAAATTTGGAAAATTACCCTGTACATGGAATTAATATTGCTGCTAGAGAAGTTTCTGGGGATTTCTTCAGCTTTTATCCTCACAATGATAGTGTTTACTTTATTATTGCAGATGTTGCGGGCAAAGGAATTCATGCTGGAATGGTAATGGCAAAAGCATCAACTCTTTTTGAAATAATGTCTAGAGACCAAGTAGATCCAGACGAAATGATGTTTCATATGAACAATGATCTGTTTTTAACTAAAACAGGAGGAATGTTTGTTACCAGTATATTGGGAGAATATAACATGAGGACTGATGAATTAAGATGGGTAAATGGAGGTCACCAGCCAGCTATAATTAGATCATCATCAGGGAATTATGAACAATTTGAAAGTAATTCTCCACCAATGGGTGTAATACTTCAAAAAGATAAATCGATTTATAAAACTCACAAAGTTAAGCTAGAAAATAACAGGTTTTGCGCTTTCACTGAT
>CACKFP010000003.1 GCA_902599485.1 uncultured Pelagibacteraceae bacterium
GACCCGATCGGAAAATTTGATAGCTCGTATCAAATGTTAGAGACAGGATTTTTTGATGGTATTAAGATTGGAATTGCTGGACATCCCGAGGGGAGTCCTGATATATCCGACTCTGATTTAGAAAAAGCTATGATAGATAAAAAGCCTTATGCTGATTATATAGTTACACAATGGCTAATGGATACTCAGCCTATTATAGATTTTATCTCAAAACAAACAATACCAGTTCATGTTGGAATAACTGGGCCAATGAAAATATCTAGCTTAATTAAATTTGCTAATATTGTCGGGGCAAAAAATTCCATTAACTTTCTTAAATCTAATTTTAGTAAGGCGTTAGATTTATTGAAACCTAAAGACCCTAATGATTTAATTGGGAAAGTTAAATCGCATACTGATTATTTCCACATTTATACATTCGGCGGCTTGAAGGAAACTAACAAGTGGTTGAAGGAGAATAACTATGTCTAATGAATTTGACTATAGTAAACTAAGACATACAACATCAGTAGATCAGTCTGATAGAAAAGTACCATATAATTTAAGACAAAGCGGACCTACTAAAGTTGAGATGCTAATATCAACAAGAGTAAGGAAATCTCCATACTGGCATTTATCTATGAAGGCAGGATGTTGGAGAGCAACTGTTTATAACAGAATTTATCATCCAAGAGGTTATGTTAAACCTGAAGATGGTGGTGCAATGGTTGAGTACGAAGCAATTAAAAACCATGTAACAATGTGGAATGTTGCAGTTGAAAGACAAATACAAGTTAAAGGACCGGATGCAGAAAAATTTGTTGATTATGTAATTACAAGAGATGCTACAAAAATTTCTCCAATGAGAGGAAGATATGTAATTTTGTGTAATGCATATGGAGGAGTATTAAATGATCCTATTCTTTTAAGAATATCTAAAGATGAATTTTGGTTTAGTTTATCAGATAGTGATATTGGATTATATCTGCAAGGAGTAAATGCAGATGAAAGGTTTAATGTTCAAATTAATGAAATAGATGCTTGTCCTGTGCAAATTCAAGGTCCTAAAGCAAAAGCTTTGATGAAAGATCTTTGTGGAAGTGAAGTTGATATCGATAACATGCCTTTTTATGGATTAGCGTCTGCAAAAGTTGGTGGAAGAAGTTGTATTATTTCTCAAACAGGTTTTTCAGGCGAGTCTGGATTTGAAATATATTTAAGAGAAGCAACTTTATATGCTGAAGATATGTGGAATGCTGTTCTTGAGGCAGGTAAAAAACATAATTTAATGGTAATTGCTCCTGCACACCATAGAAGGATACAAGCTGGAATTCTTTCATGGGGACAAGATATGGATCATGAACATAATCCATTTCAATGTAATCTTGGTTATCAAGTTTCTTTATCTGGCAAAGGTGAATGGAACAAAAAAGGTGATTATGTTGGAAAAAAAGCTCTCGAGAAAATGAAAGCTGATTTAAAAGCAGGTCATAAACCTTATAAACTTCAACTAGTTGGACTTGAATTAGGAGGAAAACCTATTGAAGAATATGCTCCAGATTTTTGGTTAATTTCAGAGAACGGCAGTGAGCCTGTAGGATTTATAACTTCTCCTTGGTATCACCCAGAAAAAGGGAAAAATATTGCTATGGGATACGTTCCATTTGATGGCACGCTAAATGCAAATGGTTTTCCAAAAGGTAAGGTTGGATCGAAATTTAAAGTCCATCTACCAGAAAAATATTCTGATAAACCTGGGGAACCAGTTGATGCAGTTGTAGTTGATATTCCATTTACAGAATCTTACAACGCAAATACAAGAGAAGTAGTCAGTAAGTGATAAAAATTTTTTTAGGGGGAATTTAATTCCCCCTAAATATGACGAAAACCTTTTTCATAGTTGTTTGCATTATAATCGCTATTGCTCTAATAATATTCCCATTAATCGTTTCATATAAGGCGCAAAAAAAAAATAAAGATAATTAATGTTTGCTCAGTTTTTAGATATTGTTTTTAAATCGTTAAAGCTTGATAAAACTCTTTATAGGACTCCAAGATATTATGGAGAAGCTGGAATTTATTTTGCAATTTTAATTATGATTTTAGATGGGGTTGCGGGTGCTATTGCAGCTAATACAATTGTAAAAACATCAGTTGGTATATCTGGTTTAACAGCATTATTAACATGGCTGGTGTGGGCAATTTTTATATTTGTAATTGGGGTTAAAATTTTTCCTGATAAAGATAGAAAAATTCCATTTAAAAGAGTTCTTATAGCTGTTGGGTACGCACACGCTCCAGGCCTGATAAGATTTTTTGCAGTTACACCAGAACTTGTTCTTTTAATTATTTTTCTTACTCAATTTTGGATTTTTGCCTCATTAATTATTGCGACAAGACATATTTTAAATTTAAAATCAAATTTAAAAGCATTTGGAATTGTATTTTTGTCTTTTTTGATTATTTCTTTTTTGACAATTTCATTTGTAATGACAAAAATTAATTCATTACCTATTAGTACAAATATTTAAAGTGGAAATAAAGTTTTTGATGTTCTGCAGGAGTTACAAAGTTTATATCCTGTGAGTATTAAATTTTGAGTTACTGTCTCATCTTCTTTTTTACATTCATCACAAATATCATTTAATTCATTATTATCTAAATTGTCTGATTTATATTCAAAGTTATCAGTCATTATCTGTTAATCCTGCTCCTGCGGTTTTTTGTTTTAACTCATCTGTTTCTTCTACAAATGTGTTTTCAGATAATTTTGTTAATTCTTTCCAATCTTCTTCTGAAAAATTATTCTTATTTTCTAAGAATTGGATTTTAATTACATCAGCTTTTTCTACAACCTCACTACTTAAATAATTTGAATAAATTGATTGATTGAAATTTAATAAAAATTCTTTTTGATCTATCTTTAAAAAAATTCTCTTTCCCGTTATTTCCGAAGATCTGCTGACAAATGGCAAAAATATCAATGGGTAAGCCATTTTTTCTATTTCTATATCATTTAGTTCTTGGATAGAAATAGATTGATCAAAAAAACTTAATCCAAGTTTAATTGGACAGTAAAAGTTTTGAGGTTTGTTGCTTTTGTTAAAAGATTGGCAATTTTCAAACTTCTCATTATTAAAAATCTTAAAATATTGGTTTATGTGTTTTATACCTGGTAAACCAAATAACTCGAGTTGCTTAATGTTCTTTCCTATTTCTTCTGCAACTCCCCAAGAGAAACCTTTTGCTTTTGTTGAACGTTTAACAATCGTGTCAATTTCACTATAACTTCTCATTAATTACTTTAGTTATATATCCAATATTGATTAAATGAATTAAGTTCGTTTGGTAATGGAGCTCCTTGAAACATACAAATCCTTAACCATTTGTCAGATCTTGGATCAAACTTTACTGCCCCAAAAAAAGATAATTTAAGTCTTAACATATCTATAGGAACTAATTTTGAGCCGATAGTGTTATCTTGAATTTCAGAATATGGATATTTCTCTGTTATAAACACTCTTCTTACAATATGTCTTAAATCATTGTTCTGTACTAGAAATTTACCAATCTTTAAGCTGTTTTTTAAATTAAAAATAGTTTCATAAAGTTTCTTGATATCTCTAGCAATAGCCGTAGGCTGCTCGAGTTCTGAACCATTATCTTCAAACCTATCTCCAATCCTAGGTTCTTCTTTATTTTTTGATATGAACCAAAATTTTTTATTATTTTCATTTTTTGAAAAATCAATTTTTAAAATATCTGAATAATTTTTCTCAATTATTTCTCTTAGGTCATTTATAGTTCTGTCTACAGGTATATTAAAACTACTATCCTCGTCTGAACTCATTTGAGAAATTAAAGGATCAGTTATTTCATTATATGGCTCCATCATTATAGAAACCAAATACTCAACTCCTTCTTCAGATAAATTTTCTTCTGCCCAGTTATATAATTTATCAAATATATAAAAATTTGATTTATCAATATTATCTTTCAAATAATTAATTAAATTTTGTAAATCATTAATTAAATTGTTTATTTTTTTCTTTTGGTATTCGCTTTCAGTATTCCATGAAGTTACATTTTTTAAAGATTTTGTTAAACAATTGTAAAAAATTTTAAACTCTTCTTCTGATACTTTTTCTATTTCTCTTATTTTTTTTAAAGCTGTCTCTTTAGCTAGAATCCAATTATTTAATAATGAAGGGTGGTTAATAATAAATGGTGCCATTCCTAATCCAGTTGAATTTCCAATTCCTAAATTTCTGCAAATATCCAAGTCTAATTCTACAGCATCTTTAGGATTTTTATTTTTTGCTATATGATTGACTTGATCAAAAGTGAATTGTCTTACAAGGTAAACTAACATCATTTCCAATCTAAAAGGACCATTTATTTCATCTCTATTTTTAATTCTAAACCTGTCTGCTAATCCAAATTTTCCTGAGCCGTATACTGCAGTTGTTCTATACAAATATCCAACTTTTGAAAGCTCATTAGTATTGGGCTGGATACCTTTTGATAAACACTCAATCACATAATTAAATGCTCTAACTGATCTATTTGCTCTTGAGAGAGTTAGTTCTTTATAAGAAAGCCTCCCTACTTCTTGTTTAGGGACATTTTGTGAAAGTCTATCAATATCAATTTTTGAGGGAATGCCATCATACAAAGCAAATGCAGCATCCCATTTGGTTGCTATTACTCTATCAGATCTTTCCTCATCTTTAAGCTCATTAGCAAAACAAACTAGAGAATATGTTTTTTTATCTTTTGAGAATGAATAAATAGCTACTCCATATCCCCTATCATTCAAGTCAAACAAATCTCTGTTATATTTCCAATCTTTGAACTCATTTAAAAATGATCTTAGAAAAGATAATTTAGATTGATGAAACGATCCAAGCCTAGAAAGTTTCATTACAATTTTAGGATCTCTTAGTGGAACTTGCATTAATTAATTCCTTTATAAAAATTAAACCAGTTATTGCCAAGTATCTTATTTATCTCTTCTTCATGAAAACCTTTATTTTTTAGTTCAGTATTTAAATTATTAAATCCTCTTGCATCCAAAAACCAATCTGGTTGTTTTGGAAAACCAGGCTTATCTTTACTGCCTTCACCAAAATTTTTTGATTTTGACCAAGTTCCATTTCTCATCCACTCAACTACACTGTCTGGTTGGTTCAAACATAAGTCTGATCCTATTCCAACATTATCAATACCCATAATTTCAACTGTTCTTGCAACCATTTCACAAAAACTTTCTATTTTACAATTCGTTCCATCTTTTAAATGGTGAGCATACAATGACAATCCTAACATTCCTCCACTATCAGATAAAACTTTTAATAATTCTGTAGATTTATTTCTTTTTGCTTCAAACCAAAAAGTTGGATTTGCATGAGTGATTGCAATTGGTTTTTGACTAATTTCAATTGCATCAAGTGTACTTTTCTCTGCTGAATGAGACATGTCAACAACGATACCTACTCTATTCATTTCTTTAATAGCCTCTTTTCCAAAATTAGTAACTCCGCTATCATTTTTTTCATAACATCCAGTGGCTAATAATGATTGGTTGTTATAAGTTAATTGCATAAATCGACAACCTTGTGAGTGCACTTTTTCTATAAGACTTATGTCATCTTCAATTGGAGAACAATTTTGAAATCCAAAAAAAATAGCAGTTTTGTTTTCTTCTTTTGCTTTTGTAATATCATTGTAGTTATTGCCTAGAAATATAAGATCTTTATTTTCTTCGAAATGTTTGTTCCACTCTTGTATTCTTTGTTGTAATTCATCATAGTCTTCATGATAAACTAACGTAACATGAACTGCATTTAATCCAGCTTTATTATTTATTTCAAAGATTTCTCTAGACCATTTACAATATTGAAGATTATCAATTCGATAATTCATATTTGATATACACTATTATTATTATTGTGATTGTCACTAACTTAAACTGTCCTTAGCTAAAAATTGCAATTTAAAGGAAATATCTGTAAATTGATGTTAGTTTCATGATATACAAAAAAAAATCACATAAAGTATCAATTGTAATGGGCAGTCAGTCTGATTACAAAACAATGAAGAACTGTGAAAAAGTTCTTAAGATTTTAAAAGTTAATTATGAGACAAATATCGTCTCTGCACACAGAACGCCTGATAGACTTTATACCTATGCAAAGAAAGCAGAAAATAATAATATTACTATTATTATTGCTGGAGCTGGGGGATCAGCACATTTACCTGGTATGATTGCTGCAATAACTAGAATTCCGGTTATAGGTGTTCCCATTGAAAGTAAAAAGTTAAAAGGTTTAGATAGCCTACTATCAATTGCTCAAATGCCAAAAGGAATTCCTGTTGGCACTGTTGCTATTGGAGAAGATGGCGCAATCAATGCTGGTTTATATGCTGCTTCAATTATAGCTACGTATGATAACAATGTAAAAAAAACACTTTTAAATTGGCGAAAAAAACAAACATCAAAAGTAAAAAAAAAACCAAAGTAATTAATGTCTAAACCTGATCTAGGAATAATAGGTGGAGGACAATTAGGAAGTCTATTAGCATCCGCAGCAAAAAAACTTAATATTAAAACGGTTATTTTATCAGATGATAAAGATGCACCCGCAATCAATTTTGCAGATGAATTTATTTATGGAGATTACAAAGACATAAATATTATCAATAACTTTTTAGAAAAAGTTGATCTTGTTACTTATGAGTTCGAAAATATCCCATATGATATATTGAAAAAAATTAATGAAACCAAATCTGTATTACCAAGCCCCGAAATAAATAAATTAATTCAAAATAGAATGACTGAAAAAGAGTTTTTGAATAAAAACAATATAACTACAACACAGTTTGTAAGTATTGGCGATTTAGATGATATAAAAATAAACGACAGATTAATTCCTGGTTTGTTGAAAACTTGTACACTTGGTTATGATGGAAAGGGCCAATATAAAATAAACAATGCAAATGATTTAAATGAAGATTTTGATTTTTCAAAAGGCTACATCTTAGAAAAGATAGTAAATTTAAAAAAAGAAATTTCAGTAGTGGTTACAAGATTTGGTCACCAAAAATATGAAATTTATGATCCAATTGAAAATTATCATGAAGACCAGATTTTAAAACACTCCAAAATTCCCGCTGATATAAGTGATGAAATTAAAAATAAAGCATTGGACTGGGCGAAAACAGTGGCTGAAGAGCTTGATTATATAGGTACTATGTGCGTTGAATTCTTTATAGATAAAAATAATAATTTATATGCTAATGAAGTTGCACCAAGAGTACATAATTCTGGACACCTAACTATAAATTCACATAACATTAGCCAATTTGAAAATCATATCAGAGCTGTATGTGGACTTGAAAAATTAGAAACAAAAAAAATTTATAATGCAAAAATGCTTAATTTGATTGGTGAAGAAATATTAGAATATAAAAATAAAAAATTTAAAGAAAATGAATTTTTTTATGATTATTTAAAAAAAGAAGTTAAAGCTAAAAGAAAAATGGGACATTTAACAACTATAGAAAAATAGTTTTAAGATATAGTTTGTATCAAAGAAATATTATTGTTTGTAGGTTTATTAACTTCCTTTGAAACCTCATGAAAGTTTAATTTTGTTTTTTTACACTCTTTAAGAAAACTCGATCCTGTTAATTCAAGATTTAAATATCTATTAACATCATTTTCATTAATTATAACAGGTTGTCTATGATGTATTTCTTTAATATTTTCATTTGCATCCTCGGTTATTAAACAAAATTGATCATTGTCATAAATAGCCGCTAAATACATAAGCTTTTTATCCTCTCTTAAAAAATAATAAGGTGTTTTATTTTCTTTTTCTCTTTTCCATTCATAAAAACCATCTGCTACAGCTACACATCTATGTAATCGAATTAATTTTTTGAAAGACACTTTTTCATCAATAGTTTCTAATCTTGCATTTATTAAAGGTTTAAAATCTTTTTGCTTAGCCCAGCTAGGTACTACTCCCCACTTTAAATTTTCTAGAGTATTTCCATTATTATATTTTTTAATCACAGGTAATTTTTGAAATGGGTGTGCATTATAATTTTCATTATCTTCAACTTGTATAGCTGACTTAACAAGTTTTTTTGTTTTTGTGACAGGGTTAGTTATTACGTATCTTCCACACATATTTAATTTTCTTGGTTTAATCTAAATTTAGATTATATGTTTTTCAAAACTATGAAATCAATAGAAAATAATTTTGATGATCCGCAAGTAAATGAGTTGCTAACTAAGCATTTTATTGAATTGAGATCAGTTTCTCCTGAGGGGAGTTCGCATGTATTAGATATACCTGGATTAAAGGATCCAAGTATAAAATTCTGGAGTTTGTGGGAAAATAATGAATTAATTGGTTGTGGAGCTCTAAAATTATTTGATGAAACACATGGAGAATTTAAATCTATAAGAGTTTCAGATAAGTTTAGAAATAAAAAATATGGTGGAAAAATAATTTCACATCTTATTGAAAAATCTAAACAAATAGGAATTACTAAACTAAGTGTCGAAACTGGTGCGGGTGATTTTTTTGCGCCCGCTAGAAAACTTTTTAAAAGTTTTGGTTTTAAAGAGTGTGGGCCTTTTGCGCACTATAAAGACGATCCTAATTCGTGCTATTATTCAGTAGACATTTGAGGAGTTTAATTTGGAAACTGATAAATCAAGACCATTTGTATTATATGTTGCTGAAATCATTTATCGAAAGATATATGAAATCAAGATTAAAAATCCAAATTTAACTAATATTCAAGCTTTTGAAATATTTATTGCATCAGATGATTATAATGAAATTAGCTCAGGAAATTTTCATGATAAATGGTTTAAAGAACTTGAGAATAATGACTACATAGATAAATCTACAAAAAAAAAGATTAATCAAGAAACTATAAGACTTTTACAAATACAAAAAGATACTATGATTAAACAACTAATGAAAATCCCAAAATTATATTATGCAAAAAGTCATTTTCCTTTAGAATTATCTCAAAGAGCATTTGATCATTTGTGGAGAGTTTGTGAAAGTTATGAACTTTGGTGTAAAGAAACTAAACAAAATGCATTAATATTATTAAATTTAACAGAATAATTTATGAGTAATAAAATTTTGAGACTTATAGATAGTACTTTAATAGATTTAGGAAGACAGTTTAAATGGACCTATCTACCGCCATTGATGATTTATCTTGCTGCTGGTATTTCAGGACTAACAGGTATTGTTGGAACTTTTTTTGTTAAAGACTATCTAAACTTATCTGCTGCTTTTCTTGCTGGACTTGGTTTTTGGGCTGGAATTCCATGGGCATTGAAGATGCCTTTAGGTCATCTTGTTGATCTTATCTGGAATAAAAAAAATTACATGGTTTTTGTAGGAGCTTCCTTAATCTCATTAAGTTTAATTATAATGTACGGTTTAATAATTCATACTGAATGGATGTCCTCAATTCTTTCAGTTGAAACATGGTTTGTGATCAGTGTTTTGCTTGCTCCGATTGGTTATGTTGTGCAAGATGTTGTAGCTGATGCTATGACTGTAGAAGCAGTTCCTTTAGTTGATGATAGTGGAAATAAATTTTCAAGAGATGAAATCAAACTTATGCATACAACAATGCAAACTCTTGGAAGATTCGCAATAATTGGTGGAACTGTTTTAGTTGCTTTAGCTAACGTTATCCTCTTTAAAGGAGTAGACGAACTTGAACAAGCAGATAAGATAAGTTTATACGGTTCAATTTATATATATGCTTTAATTATTCCAATTGTATCTGTTCTAGGAATATTTCTTGCTTCATATCTAAAAAATCAAAAGAATAGAAAACTAATTGAACAAGGTTTAGAAGGTGACCAAGATTATGCTCCTTCAGAGAAAACTGAAGTAAACTGGTGGATATTAGGTGGAAGCTTGGTTTTTGTTATTTTTACTTTAGGTATTGGATCATTCAAAGTGCCTTTTGCTCAAGAAATTGTTTTCGTAGGTTCAATGGCAATAATTCTATTTTTAATGAATAAATTAGTTAAAGAACTTCCTCAGGATTTAAGACTTACTGTTGTAGGTACAGCAATAATAATTTTTATTTTTAGAGCAATGCCAGGACCTGGTCCAGGTTTATCGTGGTTTGAAATTGATGTACTTGAATTCAATGAACAATTTTTTTCTGTATTATCTCTTATAGCCTCTGTTTTAACACTTGTTGGTATTATTTTATTAAGACCATTTATGGCAAACAATTCAATAGCTAGAATAATAGTGATTTTATCTGTTGCAGGTGCAATTTTATTTTTACCAAGCGTGGGAATGTATTATGGATTTCACAATTGGACATCATCAATTACTAATGGAGTTGTTGATGCGAAGTTTATTGCAATATTAAATACTGCACTTGAGTCACCTTTGGGACAAGTCTCAATGATACCTTTGCTTGCATGGATTGCAAAAAATGCGCCTTCGCACTTAAAAGCAACTTTCTTTGCAGTATTCGCATCTTTTACAAATCTTGCTTTATCAGCAAGTGCTTTAGGGACTAAATATTTAAATGAAATTTATGTTATTACTAGAGAGGTAAAAGACAAGGTAACAAACGCTATTCTTACCACTGCCGATTATTCAGATCTAGGTATTTTGCTGATAACAGTAACACTAATAACTTTAATAATTCCAATTGTGTTTGTGGTTATTATTCAAAAAACTAAATTTAAATCTTCAGAATAATTTTTATTCAGCTTTATAGCCAAATTCTAAACAAGCATCAGTTATTGAATGATAAAGAGATTCACCAAAACTTCTTAAAGCAAATATTCTTACTTTTCTTGGATTTGAACTTATAAAATCAATAGTTATTGTAATTGCATGAAAAGCAGAATTAGAACATTTTCCTTCATCAAGACCATCTAAATTTAACG
This sequence comes from uncultured Pelagibacteraceae bacterium, assembly GCA_902599485.1. Taxonomy (GTDB): domain Bacteria; phylum Pseudomonadota; class Alphaproteobacteria; order Pelagibacterales; family Pelagibacteraceae; genus Pelagibacter. The sequence goes on from CACKFP010000003.1 coordinate 10,946, forward strand.
GACAACCTTTTTTCAATACTTCGTCTACTAAAGAACCTTCCAATTCCAGTATTGTTCTTGAATGAGATAGATCTGTTAATGCAAAATCATCATGACTTAAGTTCTGTAAAATAGATTTTTCTATTTCTTTATTTTTTGAAACGACTAACCAATTATCAGGTCCCATCCATAAAATTCTTGTATTTTTATTTGAAGAAACCAAAAGTGTCTCAGGTAAATTTAAATTATCTATTTTTATTTTATCAATACTAATTGAAGATTTTTTATATTTAACAATTTGATAAATCAAAACATCTTTGATTTCTCTAATTTTTATTAGCTCATCTTTACTATCGTGATTGCCAAACAATCCATGTTTATGAATATTTTCTAGTGCAGAAACATTTTTCATGATCTAACTCTTTTTCCTTCAGGATCAACATAATGAGAAGAAATAACTTCTACTTCAATTGATTTATTTTTTAATGGTGATACCGCAAAAAACTTTTTACCTATCATATTTTTTCCATCTTTCATAATTGCTAGTGAAAATGGATTATTATTTTCTACACTCCAACAAGAAGAAGAAACATGGCCTAGTTTAGGGTTTGGTAATTTTGCATTCTGATCTTGAACAATATGAGATCCTTCAGGAATACTAGACTTTCTATCAATTGGAATAAGTCCGACAATTTTTTGTCTGCTCTCAACATTAAATGCTTCTCTTCCTAAAGAATTTTTGCCAATAAAATCTTTTTTCTTTGAAACTAATCCATTTAATGAAACATCTGATGGGATTGTTCGGCCATCTAATTCTGGTCCTGCAACGTGTCCCATTTCAATTCTTAATGTTGATAAAGCTTCAGTTCCGTAAGGCTGATTTCCAAATTCTTTTCCTACTTCCATCATTTTCTCCCACATAAACATACCATGATCTGATTTGACATTAATCTCATATGCAAGCTCACCAGAAAATGAAATTCTAAAAATTCTTGATGGAACACCAAAAAATTCTGCTTCTTTATAGCCCATAAAAGGCAAAGCTTCATTTGATACGTCTAAGTCCGGATATAATTTTGATAACATTTCTCTGGATTTAGGTCCAGCAATTGCAGCCCCTGCCCATTGCTCAGTCGTAGAGACAACATTTACATTTAATTCTGGCCAAACAATTTGAAGATAATATTCTAAGTGAGATAAAACATTTGCAGCTTGTGCAGTTGTTGTTGTCATATGATAATGATTTTCAGAAATTCTTGTTGTTGTTCCATCGTCCATGACAATTCCATCTTCTCTAAGCATCAATCCATATCTTGCTTTTCCAACAGGTAATTTCATCCAAGCATTTGTATAAACTCTATTTAAAAATTCTGCCGCGTCTGGACCTTTAATATCAATTTTTCCTAATGTTGTTACATCGCATATACCAACATTCTCTCTAACATTTTTTGCCTCTCTCTTTGAAGCTTCAAATAAAGTTTCACTTCCTTGCTTATAATATCGAGGTCTTTTCCAAGCACCTGCATCAACAAATACTGCATTATTTTTCTCATGCCATTCATGCATTGGAGTTTTTCTAGTCGGCATATATTCCATACCAACTTCACGACCAACTATTGTCCCGATTGTAATTGGTGTGAAAGGTGGTCTAAATGTTGTGTGTCCCACTTCAGGAACTATTTTATTTTCTATATTAGATACCAACTGAAGACCATTTAAATTACTTGTACGGCCTTGATCTGTTGCCATTCCAAGAGTTGTATATCTTTTGACGTGCTCTATTGATCTGTAACCTTCTCTTAGTGCGATTTCTATATCAGAGACAGATACATCATTTTGAAAGTCAACAAATCTTTTTGGATTTTCATTTTTAGGTAACGGCATGCACCAAAATTTATCATGAGCTCCGTATTTCTTTTCATTTACATTTGGAATTGAAATTTCTGTTTTAGTCTCTGTAATTTTTGCGGAGAGATTTGAACCATTTTCAAAACCATGTTTTAAACTTTCTTCTAATGTAAATGATCCATTTGCTGCACCGACTGATGTCTCATGTTGTTTTTTTTTATCTGGAATAAATGCATCAATTTTTTCTTCATACTTAAGTTTATTTCCTGATTGTGATGCTAAATGAACAGATGGTGTCCAAAATCCAGAGACACAAATGCAATCACATTCTATAGTTTCAATTTTCTCAAAAGAATTTTTATCCTTATTCAGTTTACCAATTTTTGCAGATTTAACTTTTTTGTATCCATTAGCAACAATAACACCATGAGAAAATCTTATATCAATTCCCTTTGATTTAGCTTCATCAATTAATTCTGATGAATGTTCTTCTCTTGTATCTAATATAATTGGTTCAACATTATTTTTTTTGAACTCTAAAGCTGTTTCATACGCACTATCGTTATTTGTAAATATTAAAGGTTTCTTTCCAACCAAAACTCCATAGACTTTCATATATTCTTTTGCAGCTGCTGATAAAAAAATTCCTGGAGTATCATTGTTGCCAAACACAATTGGTCTTTCAATTGAACCCGTTGATAAAATTGTTTCTTTGGCCCTAATATACCAAAGTCTTTGTCTTGGGGTGAATTTTGATTTTGTCTCTAAATGATCACTAACTCTCTCAAACATTACCAGCATGTTATGATCATAATAACCAAAAACTTGAGATCTATTTTTTACAGTGACATTAGGCATAGATTTTAATTCAGTAATTATTTTTTCTGCCCAATCTTTTCCTGATAAATTATCGATGCTTACGTCATCAGTTAAAAGTGTTCCTCCAAATCTTGGTTTATCCTCAGCTAAAATTACTTTTGCTCCATTTTTTGCAGCAGCATAAGCACTTGCTAATCCAGAGGGTCCAGATCCAGTAACTAACAAATCGCAATACTCAAATTTATGTTCATATCTTTCTTTATCTTTTTCTATCGAAGCAACCCCTAATCCTGCAGCTTTTCTAATGAAAGGTTCGTAAATTTTATACCAGAAACTTTTAGGCCACATAAATGTTTTGTAATAAAACCCTGCAGGGAAAAACATTTTTAAAAAATTATTAATTGCACCAACATCAAAATTAACTGATGGCCAACAATTTTGGCTTGTTGCGGACAAACCTTCAACAAGTTCCATTTCTGTTGCATTAACATTTGGCTCTGAATGACCATTGAATTCTACTTGAAGCTTTGCGTTTGGTTCCTCTACTCCTGCTCCAAAAAAACCTCTTGGTCTATGATATTTAAAACTTCTACCAACTAAATGTATTCCATTTGCAATCAAAGCAGATGCAATTGTATCTCCCTCATATCCAAATAATTTTTTTCCGTTAAAAGTAAAAGATATTTTTTTGTTTCGATTAATTAATCCCTCTTTATTTAATCTAAATGGTTGGCTCATCTTATTTCTTCTGTGACTTTTGCTGTTTGGAAAATTTCATGTGTAGCGGTGTCTCTTTGCACCTTAATCCATTGTCTACATCCTGCTATATGTTGCCATAACTCTATATGTTTCCCTCTTGGACTTTTTCTCATATAAACAAAATTATCCCAATCTTCACTTGATACTTCTTCATTTATATTAGGTCTTTTTACAGTTGCATCACCTCCATATGAAAATTCTTTTTGTGCTCTTAAACCGCAATAAGGACATTTGATGTATAACATTTTTTAACCAATCCAGGTTTTAGTTCCTAAACCTTTTTCATCTAGAAGATGACCTGTAGAAAATCTATTTAATCTTAATTCTGAATTTAATTCATGAACTTGATCTTGCGCAATTGTATGAGCAAATGTCCAACCTGAAACAGGAGTTGATTTAAAACCTCCATAACACCATCCACAATTTAAATATAAACCTTCAATATGAGTTTTATCAATTATTGGAGAACCATCCATAGACATATCCATGATCCCTCCCCATGTCCTTAACATTTTTAATCTACTTAAAAATGGAAACAAAGCTAAGCCACCTGTCAAGACATGTTGTATAGTTGGCAAGTTACCTCTTTGAGCATAACTATTATATCCATCAAGATCACCACCCATTACCATCTCACCTTTATCTGATTGACTTATATAAAAGTGGCCTGCACCAAAAGTTACTACTCCGTCTAATAATGGTTTTACAGGTTCTGAAACACAAGCTTGTAGTACGTGAGTTTCTATTGGCAGTGTCATATTTAATTTTTCAGCTAATATATTTGTGCTACCTGCAACACATAATCCAACTTTTTTTGCTTTAATATCTCCTCTTGAAGTTCTAATTCCTTTTATCTTTCCATTAACAACATCAAAACCAGTGACCTCACAATGTTGAATTATATCTACGCCCATATCATCTGCTTGACGCGCATAACCCCAAGCAACAGCATCATGTCTTGCGGTACCAGCGCTTGGTTGCATTAAGCCTCCAAAAATTGGGAAACGTACTTCATCACTAAAGTCAGCCATTGGAATTAATTTTTTAACTTCGTCTCTATCCAATAACTTTGCATCTATTCCATTTAATCTCATAGAGTTTCCTCTTCGAGCATATGCATTCATTTGAGCATCTGAATGGGCTAAGTTTATTATTCCCCTTGGAGAAAACATTACATTAAAGTTCAATTCTTGACTTAAGTTTCTCCATAAATCCATACCAAATTCATTAAATCTTGCATTAGCATCGTACATAAAATTTGATCTTATGATCGTTGTATTTCGACCAACATTTCCACCACCAATCCAGCCTTTCTCAATGATAGCTACATTTCTAATATTATGTTCTTTTGCTAAATAATATGCAGTAGCAAGACCGTGTCCTCCGCCTCCAATGATGACTACATCATATTCACTTTTTGGAGATGGATCTTTCCAAGCAACTTCCCAATTTTGGTGATTGGAGAAAGCGTTTTTGATTAGACTAAATACTGAATATTTCTGCATCCGTAAGTTTTATAAAATTAAATATAAGTTTTTGCTAATTTTTTTTATATATATTTTTTAGATGTTTAAATACGTGACAAAAAAGGATAGTAATTCTGCTCATTAATAAGTAATTAGATTTATGTCAAAATCAGATATCCAAATTGCACGAGAAGCAAAAATGAAACCCATAAATGAGATTTTGGGTAAAATTAATGTTCCAGACGAACCAAGTGCTTTTAGCCCTATGGGACGTCATATTGCTAAAATAAATTTAGAATATTTAGATAGTTTAAATGATAAAAAAAATGGAAAATTAATTTTAGTTACTGCTATTACACCTACTCCTGCAGGTGAGGGAAAAACTACTACGTCAGTTGGTTTAAATGATGGATTAAATAAAATTGGTAAAAATTCTATAGTGTGTTTACGTGAACCTAGTTTAGGTCCTTCATTTGGAATGAAAGGTGGAGCAGCAGGTGGAGGATATGCTCAAGTTGTTCCAATGGAACAAATCAATTTACATTTTACGGGGGATTTCCATGCAATTACATCTGCTCACAATTTATTGTCAGCGTTAATTGATAATCATATTTATTGGGGAAATAAATTAAACATAGATGTTAGAAGAGTAGTTTGGAGAAGAGTTATGGATATGAATGATAGATCTTTAAGATCTATCAATATTAATTTAGGTGGAGTTGCTAATGGTTTTCCAAGAGAAGACGGTTTTGATATTACAGTAGCATCTGAGATAATGGCTATCTTTTGTTTAGCAAATGATCTTGAGGATTTGGAAAAGAGAATCGGTAATATTACTGTTGCTTATACTAGAGATAGAAAGCCTATATTTGCGAAAGATTTAAATGCCCACGGACCAATGACTGTTTTGTTAAAAGAAGCAATTAGGCCTAATGTAACTCAAACGTTAGAAAATAATCCAGCAATTATTCATGGTGGTCCTTTTGCAAACATTGCGCACGGTTGTAACTCTGTAATAGCAACTAAAGCAGGTTTAAAACTAGCTGATTATGTTGTAACTGAAGCTGGATTTGGAGCAGACCTAGGAGCAGAAAAATTTTTAGATATTAAATGTAGAAAATCAAATTTAAAACCTGAGTGTGTAGTTATTGTTGCAACAATCAGAGCATTAAAAATGCACGGCGGTGTAGCTAAAGATGATTTAAAAAATGAAAATGTAGAAGCGCTAAAAAAAGGTTTAGTAAATTTAGAAAGACACATTGAAAACGTAAAAAAATTTGGTTTACCGGTAGCGGTTGCTGTTAATCATTTTATTGCTGATACTGATAATGAGGTAAAAGAGTTAATAAATGCTTGTGATAAAATGGGAGTTAAAGCTACTTTATGCACTCATTGGTCAAATGGTGGAGATGGAACAAAAGAACTTGCTTCACATGTTGTAGATTTGATTGAACAAAAACAAGCAAATTTTAAATTTTTATATGATGAAAAAACACCTTTGTTAAAGAAAGTTGAAACTGTTGCGAAAGAAATTTATCGAGCAAACGAAGTTGTTGCTGACAGCAAAATAAAAGATCAATTAAAATCTTTTGAAGAAGCGGGTTATGGAAATTTACCGATATGTGTAGCTAAAACACAATATAGTTTTTCTACTGATCCAAATGCAAAAGGTGCTCCAACAGGCCATTCATTACCAATTAGAGAAGTAAGATTATCTTCAGGTGCAGAATTTATTGTTGTTATATGTGGAGCCATCATGACAATGCCTGGACTACCAAGGGTTCCTGCAGCAGACTCTATTAAGCTTAATGAAAAAGGTGAAATAGAAGGCTTGTTCTAATTTAAATTATTTAGCCAATTTTCTAATTCTCTCATCCTTGCATCTTTATTAGAAATTTTATTTTCATCTTCTATAATTTTTATATGAGAGTCTATTTCCATTTGGTCAATAAAGGCTTTTTTTTCTAATAGTCGATCTCTCCTAAAATGAATTAAACTTATCATTTTGGCATAAGTTATCTCTGGGTGATATTGTATTCCCCATACATTAGTTGAACCAACATTAAAATTTATACCCATTACTTTATTTATTGGATTTGATGAAAGTAATGTAGAGCCCTCAGGTAATTTTACAACTTCATCAAAATTAAACGCAGGGGTATTAAATTTTTTATTTTTATTTTTATAAAGCGGATGTTTAAGGCCGTTTTCGTTTATTTCTATGTCATGAGCTATTCCTCTATGTGCACCATTAGGGCATTTCTTTACTTCACCACCAGCAACAGTTACTGCAACTTGCATTCCCCAACATATTGCGAATATATTTTTTATATTCTTTTGACATTCCCTCATAAAGTTTATTTGTCTTCTTATTTCTGGAGTGTCATTGTAAATATTTAAACTACTACCACCCCAAATCATTCCATGATATTTAGTTAAATCTTTAGCTACTTCATTAATATTTTCATCTGATGAAGGATTAACAACATCAATTTCTAATTGATCTGTAAAATAACTAATACTATCTTTTAAACTTTCAGTATGAGTTTTAATTCCACCATCTGTAAAGCTTTGATTTTCTTCTCTAAGGTTGCCTTCAACTATAAGAATTCTTTTCATTAAAATAATTTACCTGAAATACTGTGTTCATAAAGTGCTTTCATGTCATCCTTACTCATTGTCCTTGGATTGGTAGAAGTTGAAGGATCTTCTAATGCCATAACTGATAACTGTTCTAAATTTATTTTATTTACATCAATAATTTCTGATAATTTATGTGGTATATTTAATTCTTTTCTTAGTTCTAAAATCCATTGTAAAAAACTATCAAAACTTTTATCGAGTTCGAGATAATCACATATAGAAATTATCCTTTTTTCAATCATTTCTTTGTTAAAAGTTAATACATAAGGCATAAAGATTGCATTTGATAAACCGTGGTGAACATTAAATTGTGCATTAATAGGGTGGCTTAAAGAATGAATAGCACCAAGCCCTTTTTGAAAAGCGGTAGAACCCATACTAGCTGAAGCTAATAATTCTGCTCTGGCATTTAAATCTTTACCGTTCTTAACTGCTTTAATTAATGAGTTTTTAATTAATTTCATTCCTTCAATCGCAATTCCATCAGCCATCGGGTGGAATCCTGGTGCACAAAAAGCTTCTAAATTGTGTGCCAAAGCATCCATGCCTGTCGCTGCAGTCAATCTTGAAGAAAGATCTAAAGTTAAATTAGGATCTAAAATTACAATTGAAGGTAAAAATTTCGGGTGGAAAATAATTTTTTTTATACCTGTTTGTTTATTGATTATAGCTGATGCTCTTCCAGTTTCTGATCCTGTCCCTGCTGTAGTAGGTACAGCAATGATAGGTGCAATATTAGTTTCATCTGCTCTTTTCCAATAATCACCTATATCTTCAAAATCCCATATTGGTCTAGACTGTCCTGACATAAAAGCAATAGCTTTACCTACATCAAGACCGCTACCACCACCAAATGCAATAACTCCATCACAACCTAATTTTTTAAACTCCCCCACTCCCTCTTCCACATTCTCGCCTACAGGATTACCTGAAAAATTTGAAAAAACTTGAAGATGATTAAAGGTTTTTTTTAAATCTAAAATAATATCTTGAACCATTTTTAGATTAATTAAATCCTTATCTGTGACAAATAATGGTTTATTGATTTTTAGATTTTTGCATGCTAGACCTAAATCTTGAATTCTGTTCTCTCCAACCCAAATTGTAGTAGGATAATTCCAATTAGTTTTCATATTAAAATAATATTTAATTTTTCTATTTTTCTTAGTACAATATATTTATAATTTTAATTGTAGAGGAAAAATTATCGTGACTAAAGTCGCTATTATCGGTGCTGGACCTTGCGGGTTATCAATACTCAGGGCTTTTGAACATGCCGAGAAAAAAGGAGATAAGATCCCTGAAATAGTTTGCTTTGAAAAACAAAGTGATTGGGGAGGTCTTTGGAATTATAGCTGGAGAACAGGATCTGACCAATATGGAGATCCAGTTCATAATAGCATGTATAGATATCTTTGGTCAAACGGACCTAAAGAGTGTCTTGAATTTGCAGATTATTCTTTTGATGAACATTTTGGTAAGCCAATTCCATCTTTCCCACCTAGAGAAGTACTTTATGATTATATCACGAGTAGAGTAAGTAAAGGAAATTTAAGAAATAAAATTAAATTTAATACAAGAGTAGTTAATACAGTTTTTAAATCAGATAAATTTGAAGTTAGCTATCAAGATAAAGAAAATGATAAAATTTTAACTGATCATTTTGATTACGTTGTAGTATCCACTGGTCATTTTTCAGTTCCTTTTATACCTGAATATAAAGGTATGAGTTCATTTCCTGGGAGAATAATGCACTCACATGATTTTAGAGATGCAGAAGAATTTAGAGGAAAAAATATTATAGTTTTAGGAAGCAGTTATTCCGCTGAGGATATTGCGCTTCAATGCAATAAATATGGAGCAAAAAGTGTAACAATTGGCTACAGGCATAATCCTATGGGTTTTAAATGGCCTGAAGGAATGAAGGAAGTATTCTATTTAGATAGATTAGAGGGAAAAAAAGCAATTTTTAAAGATGGCACGGAACAGGATGCAGATGTAATAATACTATGTACTGGTTACCTACATCATTTTCCTTTCTTGGAAGAAAATTTAAAACTTAAAACAAGAAACAGACTCTATCCCCCAAAATTATACAAAGGTATTGTTTGGCAAGATAATCACAAACTTTTGTATCTAGGAATGCAAGACCAGTTTCACACATTTAATATGTTTGATTGCCAAGCTTGGTACGCAAGAGATGTTATAATGGGGAAAATAAATATGCCAAGTGGAGGGGATATTGAAAAAGATATTAATAAATGGGTTGCTTTAGAAGAAAAATTAGAAAATCCTGATCAGATGATTGATTTTCAGACTGAATATACAAAAGAATTACATGAGATGTCGGATTATCCAAAAATAGATTTTGAACTAATCAGAAAACATTTTAAAGAATGGGAACATCATAAGGTTGAAGATATATCAACGTATAGAAATAAATCTTTTTCATCTCCAGTTACAGGATCTGTCGCTCCAGTTCATCATACAGCTTGGGCAAAAGCAATGGACGATTCGTCTGAAACATTTCTGAATAAAAACTAAAAATCTAATCTAATTTTCTAGAACTAAGTCTAAATATAAAGCTGCGCTCCATGAGAAATTATTTGCGCCCATTACTGATCCATCTTTATAACTGTAATATTCATGGAAACCTTTTTCTTCAATTAATTCTAAAGTTTTTTTTTTGATTTCATTCGCATATTCTGGCTCTTTTTTGATAAGTCCTTGATAAATCAACCAATTACAATTTATCCATATTGGACCTCTCCAATATCTTTTTTCTTCAAATGAAGGATGATTTGGTTTTATTGTTGAGAAATAGTAATTGTCATTAATATTATGATTTTTTAAATTATTAATAATTTTTTTATTTAATTCATCATCTTGTAAATTTGCGTAGAGAGTAAAATAATTTGTTATTGATGGAACAACGATATTCAGGTTAGTTTTTAAATCTTTTGAGACAAAATCATTAATATTATCATCATATAATTTTAATATTTCATTTTCAGTTTTGGATACAAAATTATTTAAATCATCAAAATTTAAATCAAAATTTTTAGCTAAGCTAAGTAGATCTTTATTTGCTCTCAAAAATAAAGCATTAAATCCAACATCTACTACATTAAAATCAGAAATCTCATACAATTTATGTGGATCATACTGAACATCCCTAAATTGATCTCTTAAAGTTACATATCTATCATAATCAGTTTTTAAAGGTCTCTCATCAGCGTTTGAAACTTCAAGGTCTCTTCTTTTATAATTAAGGTCTTTATCTACTTTGATATTGCTCATTGGCTGATCCCAAATTGGTGAATTATCATACCCGCTTTCCCAAGGATGTAATATGGATACAAGGCCCGTTTTATTAGGATCTCTGAATTTTATGAACCAGTCATGATAATTTTTAATTTTTTTGATTACTTTAATTATTCTTGAGTTTTGATCATTATTTAGTTTTTTTTTTTCAACAATTTTTCTCAAAATACTGGCTAAAACTGGTGGCTGAGTAATACCAGAAGAAGGTATATTTTTTCCACATTGCCAAGTTGTGTGATTTGGAAAATAAGATGTGTCTTTTTCATGAAAAAGAATGTGGGGTACCATACCATCGTCCCACTGACCATTAAGCAAAGTTTCAATTTCTATAATTGAAAAATCTAAATTAAAGTAAGAATAGCCAAGAGCTATAAAAGCTGAATCCCAATTCCATTGAGCAGGATATAATTTGTTATTAGTAGGAAGTGTGTAACCATTTTTTCTGTTACCTAATAATATTTTTTTTGCCTCTTCTACTTTATTTTGCATTATCCTTTAACACTTCCTGCAGTAAGACCACTTACTAAATATTTTTCAAAATAAACAAAAATTATTAAAATAGGCAAAGTTACTACTACTGACCCTGCCATCAAATATTGTCTAGGTGTTTCAGCTCCAACATTCAGAAACTGAATAGCTCTTGATAATGTGAATGTATTCGGCCGGTCTAAAAACATTAATGAAAACAAAAATTCATTCCAAGCTATCATAAATACATACAAAGCTACTGATGATATTGCAGGTAAACTAAGTGGGAGTATAATTTTAAAAATTATACCAAGCCAATTTTGACCATCTATTATCCCTGCTTCTTCTAATTCTTTTGGTATACTTTTAAAGTAACCTTGCAGCATATAAATTGCTACAGGTAAGGTTGTAGCTGTATAAACTATTAACAAACCCTCAATAGAATTTCTTAAACCAAGTTGACTAAAAATTGTATACAAAGGTATCACTAAAACTATCGCTGGAAACAAATAAATTATCAATATGGATGTTGATAAAAAATTTTTTCCAAAGAAATTAAGTCTTGCAACCGCGTAAGCAGCTGGTATTGCAAATATTAATGTTATAATGACTGTGCCTAAGGAGACTATTGTGCTCGTTAGCATATATCTTCCAAAATTATAATCTTTGAACACTATAAAATAAGATTTGAACAACTCTGGCAATCCTTGTGCAAAGTTAATACTAAAGTCTAATGGGTTCAATAATAACAACGCTTGGGTTTTAAAGCTTGTAACTAACATCATATAAAAAGGGAAAAGAATTACAAAAGAGAACAGTGTAATTCCAAATAATGTTAAAAAATTAAAGAATAATATTTGAGAGGAATGATTTTTTGACAAAAAGTTTTTGTCGTAATCTTTTATATTATTGAAAAAAAATAATGAAATTAAGAATATACCAAAACTATACCAAATAGGTAAATTTGTTGAGATGAAATAATCAAAGATAGAAAATAAAAGTGCTAGTAAAATTATTTTAATATTTAAATTTAATTTTTTCCCAATAAGAAGATTTATTGCACAAAGAATTATTCCAAATATAAATAATTTATTAAAATTAAAATTTGTTAATTCAATTCCTTGTAATGTAACTAAGATTTTCCAAATACAAATTAATGAAAACAAAAACAAAGACGAGATAAAGCAATAAGTAAATATATTTTTAATTTTCATCAGCTCTTTTTCCTAAAAGTTTAAAATAGATAAACATAAAAATTAATAGAAACACTACAATCACAATAGAAACTGCAGAACCCATACCAATATCCCCGATTGAAAAACCTTGTTGATATACATTTATTGGCAATGTTCTTGTACCTGATGCCCCGCCAGTGAGTAAAAAGATGTCTTCAAATTTATTAAAATTCCAAATAAATCTAATCATAAATAGAATTGAAATCACTGCTAATATCTGGGGCAAAGTAATATTAAGAAATTTTTGGATAGGATTTGCACCATCAACATCAGCTGCTTCATACAACTCTTTTGGAACTGCTTGAAGACGAGCAAGAATAAATAAAAATGCTAGAGGAAAATATCTCCAAATTTCAAAAATAATTACAGTTGTTAATGCTAGCCTCAATTTAAAATCAAAACCAAGTATGTTTAAAGTTACATATTTTTGTCCTAGTAAATTTATTGGTCCATCAATAATTTGATAGTTAATTAATAAATTATTTAAAGTTCCGCTTGTTGGATCAAGTAAAAGTTCCCAGGTATAAGCAAGAGCAACAACTGGCGCAACATAAGGAAATAAAAGAACACTTCTCATAAATGTTCTTCCAAAAAATTTTTGATTTACCATTTGTGCAGCTAAAATTCCAAAAACTATTGCACCTATGGTTCCAAAAAAAGTGTAATAAAAAGTTGTTGATAATAGATCTATAAAAGCTTTGTCTTTAATTACTTTTTTGAAATTATTCAATGTAAATTCATAAGTTAATAATATATTTTGTGACTTACCTGATAGTTTAGGCTTATAAGATTTTATTTCCTTCTTGGAAATTTCTTGATTATTAATATTTTGAAATACTATTTCTAAATTTTCTCGATATTTTTTTGGCCAATTACCTAACTCACACTTAAGTAAATTTGATTTAAATTGACATTTATTATTTAAACTTATTGGTTTGATATCATCTGGATATTTATCTTTAAATTTTACATTAGTAATTTCTTGTGTAAGAGAACTATTTCTTAATTTATAAATTACTTTTATTTGATTTGGATTATCATTAATTGATTTTACTAATTTTTTTGCTCTTGGTTCAGGAATTCTTAAATCTTTGAGCTCTACATTTTTAAAACTTATCCAAATATTAGAAAATATCGGAAATAAAATTATAGAAAATACTAAAAGAACTGATGGTAATATTAAAAGATAAGCTGTTCTTTTTTCAATTTTTGCAAGTTTTGAACTCATAAAAAAAAGCGGATAATTAATATTACCCGCTTTTTTTAATTTTTTAAATTACTAGAAGCTAGCTAGTACAGTATTAATTTCATCTACTGCTTCATCTAACGTCAATTGATCGTCAATATATTGTCTAGTGATTCTATTTATAAACTTATTGTTAATAATTTTAGATGCTCTAGATAGTTCACCTTCTTTAACACCCCATCTATTAGCGGTATCTAAACCTGCAACAATATTATTTATTACATCTGCTGAATATAGATCTGTTAAAGGAGCTTTTCTATCAACTCCAACAGGCAGTTTACTCCAAGCTGTTGTAAATGCATTTGGATCACTTGCATTACCTCTTCTTACAGGAAACTTACCTTCTGGTGCTATAGATAAAGTGCTTGTATATCCTTCATCCATTGAATAAAGAATAAACTGCTTAGCTTCATCTGTATCTGCATCTGCAGTTACACCAAAGTATCTAACATCCGCCCAAGCTGCGCCTTTTACATTATTTGGTCCACTAAAATTAGTTATAAAACCAGTTTTAGATGCCAATTCTGGTGATGTAGGATCACTGTTAATTGTCGGTGGAGCTGAGTCTCTTAAACCAGCTAATTCATCCATAATAAATGGTGACCATATTATCATTGGAGTTTTACCAGCAAAATAAAGTTCTCTTGATTGTTTCCAATAAAGTTCTCCTGGAGGACTAGCCTTAGCTAATTTTTTATAAAACTGTAAAGAATTTTTTAAAGCTCTTCCTTGTTTTTTTGTTCCACCTTTTTTTACAATATTTACACCATTTGCAAGCATAACATGTTCTAAAACTTGACTCATAAAGTTTTCGTCGGTTTTAGTTGCCGCAACAAATCCAAACATATCATTACTAGATAAGGCATCTATTGCTTTCTCGATGTTTGCGTATGTAGTTGGTGGTTCTAAACCTGCAGCTGCAAATAAATCTTTTCTGTATACAACCATTTGCGTCCAGCCATCTACTGGTACAGCAGCAATTTTGCCACCTTTTTTAGCCATCTTTAAAGCACCTGGAGCAAAAGTTTTCTTTCCAAGTGAGTTAACGATATCATTGTTTGCATCAACGTCTAAAATTCCTGCTTCAGCCCATGGTAATACATACTGTAGTGTATGATAAATTACATCAGGAAGATCTCCTGCTGCTGCTGCTGCTGTAGCTCTTGTTCCTAGATCTTTTTCATCAATAGGAATAACTTCAACTCCAATTCCAGTTTTGGCTTCAAAGGCTTTTGCCATCTCTTCTTGCTTAGCCATCCTTGCTGGTTGAGTTTCTGTTGTCCAGAATTTGATATCTGCAAATGCAATTGAATTAAAAACAAAAGCTATTGCAGAGATTGTTATTAATATATTTTTAAACATATATTCCCCTCTTTTTTCTAGTTTTCTAAAGTTATTTAAAAATTAACACATAATGAACATTTAAAAGAAGAATAACAAGTATGTAAATTACACAATACTACCTGAGATTGATTTAGGAATTTTTAAAAGAAATACCTTTATTATCAAATAAATGGCAACGAAATGGATCAAAACCTATTTTAACGGTGTCTCCTACTTTGATATTTGTGTCTCCATCAGTTTGTACAACAAGAGGATCCCCCTCTTTCTCTAAATATAAATATGTTCCTGAACCTAATTTTTCTACAACGAAGACTTTACTTTCCCATAATGAATCTGTTTTTGCATTTAATATCAAATGCTCTGGTCTTATTCCAATTTTTATACTGTCACCTTCTTTGATATTTTCAGATATTTTTGGTACAATTAACTTTCCAGTTCCCATTATATCTACCTCAGAACCCTTGGAACTTTTACTTAAAATTTTACTATCTATAAAATTCATTTTTGGAGATCCGATAAAACCACCAACAAACAGATTATCTGGGTTATTATATAAGTTCATGGGTGATCCCTTTTGTGAAACTATACCTTGATCCAATACAACAATATCATTTGCAAGTGTCATGGCTTCAGTTTGATCATGAGTTACGTAAATCATTGTTGCATTAAGTTGATCATGTAATTTTGCCAATTCTACTCTCATTTGTACTCTTAATGCTGCATCTAGATTAGATAATGGTTCATCGAATAAGAAAACTTTTGGTTTTCTTGTAATGGCTCTACCAATAGCTACTCTTTGACGTTGTCCTCCAGATAATTGTTTGGGTTTTCTCTCAAGATACTCTTCTATCTGTAAGATTTTAGCAGCTTCCATTACTCTTTGCTCTATCTCTTCTTTTGATTTTTTTTCAATTTTTAAACCAAAAGCCATATTATCAAATACAGTCATATGAGGATAAAGAGCATAAGATTGAAATACCATTGCAATATTTCTTTCTTTAGGTGGTAGATCATTTACAACTTTATCATCAATAGATATTGTACCTGAATTAATTTCCTCTAAACCAGCAATCATTCTTAAGATTGTTGATTTACCACATCCGCTTGGGCCTACTAGAACTGTGAAAGACTCACTTTTTATATCAAGAGAAACATCTTTGATCACATGTGTGCTACCAAAAAACTTGTTTACTTTATCTATTTTAATACTTGCCATTTTTAATTTAATATTAATTTTTTGTTATTAATTATAGATTTAATTAATTTTGTCATCAAAGGGATTTTTTTTTGTTGAATTTTTTTTATTACAAATGGAGCAATTTCTCTTGCAAGTTGCTCTCCCTCTACGGTTTCATTAGGCATAAATTTTCTTTTAGCATTTTTGAATGTATAGCCTTGCCCTAAGTAACTTCCCATTTTACTATTTCTACCACCAGCAGCACTGACGTATAAATCTCCAACTCCAGCCAATCCAAGCGCAGTCTCAATTTTTCCTTTAAAATATTTAGTAATATATATCATCTCATTTATAGATTTTTTGAATAAACTTGAAGACATATTTAAACTATCTCCAGCCCCGATAATCATTGAATAAATATTTTTAATTGAAGAACAGATCTCAACTCCAATAACATCTTTCGATGTTTCGGTTAAATAGTATTTTGTAGTTATCATATTACAAATTTTTTTTGCGGTTTTGATATTTTTATTAGCAACAATTACACTTGTTTGTTTTTTATTTGAAAGTTCTTTTGCTAAGCAAGGTCCTTTTAAAACTGAAATGTTTATATTTTTATTAGTTTTCTTTATATCCTCTGAAATAGTAAAAATTTTCTGTTTTTTTTTCTCATACTTCAAACCTTTGGTAAGAATAAGAATTGGACTTTTGATATTTGATTTTTTAAATTCTTCACTAATAAAATTTATTCCTGATAAACTTAACGCAACAACTACCAAATCATATTTATTTTTTAATAGATCGGTTGAATATTTTTTATATTTTAGTTTATTTGGTAAATTTATTTTTAAACTAGAATGATATTTCTTTTTTGAAGACAAATTTTTAATAAAAGTTTTATTATAAGGCTCTGTGATAGTTACTTCATTTTTATTATCTATACATGGAAATGTAAAAGCAGATCCCATTGCGCCACCGCCTATTATTAAAATTTTTTTCATTTAAGATTAAGCAATTCCTAGATGTTTTTTTCTTTTTTCTACCCAAGTTCTTATCAAATTATCAAAAATTAAACCTATAAAAGCTACACAAATACCCAAAGTTAATCCAATACCAGCACCATTTTTATCTGATAAAGCTTTTAAAATATATTGCCCTAAATCTTCAGTGCCGATAAATGCCCCTATAATCACCATAAATAATGCAAACACTATTGTTTGATTTATACCAAGCATCATATGAGGGAATGCTAAAGGAAATTCAATTTTTGTTAATCTTTGAAATTTATTTACACCAGACATCGTCGCTGCATCATGTAAACCTGCTGGAACACTTCTAAGCCCTTCAATTGTGTATCTTGTTGCTGGTATAGTTGCATAAACAATGACAGCAATAAGAACAGAAGTGTCGGTTATTCCAAAAAGCATCATAACAGGAATAAGATAAACAAATGATGGAAATGTTTGAAATATATCACATACCCCTAACATAAATTTTGCAGAATGTTTATTTTGAAAACATAATGTGCCAACCGTAAAACCAATTATACAAGAGACTATTACCCCAAATGTTGCCATGTAAGCCGTTACTAAGGCTCTATCCCACCAAGGGCTTAGAGCTATGAATAATGTCAAACCACAAACTACTAATGCAGATCTAATTCCACCAATTAAATAGCCTGCACCAACAACCAGAACTAATGTAGCAACAGCTGGCATCCTTAAATACAAAGCCCTCATTGGTTGTAACACTTCTTGAATTAACCATGTATTAAATGCTTTTATATAAACAAAGAAGGTATCAAAAATCCAATCGACACCTTTATTCCAAAAATCAGCAGTTGATATTCCTTTATTGTGTGGAACTTCAAATAAATAATTGTAACCACCTTTAAAATAAACAGATCCAAAGTAAGACAGTAAAATTCCAATTATGACCGTAATACTAAAAAATAATAAATTTTTATTTCTTTGAAAAAAATTCAAATTGCCAAAATAATCGACTTGCTTGTTTGCCCATGCTAATGACATTTTATCTAATAAAATTGCAATTAGACTTATACAAAGACCAGCTTCTAATGCTAATCCGATATTAAGCTGATTTAGTGCTAACAATAAATTAAAACCTAGACCTTTCGCTCCAATGAAGGCTGAAATAACAGCCATAGAAAAGCACACCATGATAACCTGGTTTACGCCAATTAAAATATCTCGTCTGGCCGTTGGAATTAGCACTTTAGACATTAGTTGCCAATTATTACAACCACTCATTCTTCCAGCTTCAATTACTTCTGGAGGAATAGCTCTCAATCCTAGTAAAGTAAGTAATATCATGGGTGGAACAGCAACAACCATAGTTATAATTACTGCAGCGTGGTCACCGACTCCAAAAAGAACAAGTGCAGGAACTAATACTGCATATTGTGGCATTGTTTGCATAACTAATAGAATTGGATATAGAGCTTTTTCTACACGTTTACTTTTATAAGCTGCAATACCCAAACTTAACCCAAATATAAAAGATAGAGGCGCAGCAACTAAAATAAAAGAGAGTGTTTGCATCGATGGTTTCCATTGTCCAAATATAGAAATGTAAACCATTGTTAAACCGGCAAATAAAGCGAGTCCAATACCACTTAATTTATAAGCAAGTATTGCAAAGCCAGCTGCAACTATTGTCCAAGGTAGACCTGGTAACTCTGCCCAAGGGTTCGCATCGATCCAATCCCAACTTGTAAAGGCAACAATTGTTTCAAGTCCACCTAATAGAATTTCTCTAATTAATTCTATTAAAAAGGTCATAAAAGCTGTTAAATTTCTGCTAATTTGCAAAACTATTGGTCTGGTTTTAAATTCTTGAGTGTCCTCATTCCAAAACTCCATTGGCATCCACTCATTCATTAAGAAAAACAAGGAGTCATTTATCCATATTGGTAACCATCCAAGTAATGGGGGAAGACGCCAGAAAACATCAAAGGCGTAATATCTTACTTCTTTGCCTAAAAATATATAACTACTTTGATTAGGGTCTTTTACGAATTCAGCTTGGCCTCTAATGAATTTATATGTTTCTGGAACGTCAATAGCAAAACAAAGAGCAAAGAAAACAATTAATAGAAATAACCACTGAAATATTTTTGGATATTTTTTTAAAAATTCCATAATTTATTTTCCGTTCTTTCTTCCGCCAAAGACAGTATTTATTATTTTTGTCGGGTTGATTGACCCAACGGTTTTATTATTTTCATCTATAACTGCTACAGATTTTTCTTGCGTTAATATTTTTTCTGCAACATTTTCTATGATTTCATCTTTTGAAACTTTAATATCACCTAAATTATTAGATATAGATTCATCCATTACATCTTCAATTAATAAAACTTTTTCTCTAGGTACTTCTTCAGTAAATTTTCTTACATATTCTGTGGCTGGGTTTAAAACTATATTTGCAGGTGTATCTAGTTGTTCAATTATACCATCTTTCATAATTGCAATTCGATCAGCAAGTTTTAATGCCTCATCAAAATCATGAGTAATAAACATAATTGTTTTTTGTAATTTTTCTTGAAGTCTTAAAAATTCATCTTGCATTTCTTTTCTAATTAAAGGATCTAAAGCAGAAAAAGGTTCATCTAAAAACCATATATCAGGTTCAACTGCTAGAGATCTTGCAATACCCACTCTTTGTTGTTGTCCACCTGAAAGTTCTCTTGGAAAATAATTTTCTCTTCCATCAAGTCCAACTAATTTAACCATCTCCATTGCTTTATTAATGCTCTCCTCAGTTTTGATACCTTTGATTTGAAGAGGAAAAGCTATATTTTCTACAACGGTTTTGTGTGGAAGAAGAGCAAAGCTTTGGAAAACCATTCCCATTTTGTTTCTTCTAAGCTCAATTAACTCTTTATTATTTAAATTTAATAAATCTTGACCTTCAATGAAAATTTTTCCACCTGTTGCATCTGTTAATCTTGATATACACCTTAGTAAAGTTGACTTACCAGATCCAGATAAGCCCATTACAACAAGCATCTCTCCTTTTGCCACTTCAAAAGAGGCATTGTTAACACCTACTATACAACCATTTTCTTGAAATGTTTTAGCATCAACATTACCATTTGAATCTTGAAGCATCTTTTTGGCGTTTTCACCAAAAATTTTATAAACTGCTTCGCATTTGATTACTGCTTCAGACATAATTCTTATAAAAGTATACGAAAATTAATTAAATTAAAATCAATATAATTGAAGCTTATTTCCATTAAAAATTTTTAATAAAATAAACCCTTGTATCAATTCCAGTACTTAAGAAACTTAAGGCTTCACCGCTTACTTTAATTGTTTCGTCTACTCCTACGTTATTTCCACTAACTGTAAAACCTGCAAAACATTTCTTTTTTTCAGCATCCCATTCAACAAATGTTTCATCAATTTTATTGCCGTTAATAGTATAAATTTCGTGTGCTCTAAAATTTAAGAAATTTGCACCCATTATTGCTCTTTGGGGGATAAGCTTTGTGGCATTGCACACTCCCTCATACAATTCATCTGATAATTTATAATGATCAGTGCCATCAAAAGTTACTAATATACCCGAGGGAAGTTTTGAAATTAATGCACTTAGTTTTCTCTCTTTTGCAATTCTCTCTTCTTCCAATTTCATTTTCCTAACTAATTCATCACCCTCGCTAAATATATTATTTAAAATAGCAAAAGAAGAAATTATGACTATTGTTAAAATTATTAGTCCTATAAATTGTTTTAGGTTCTCGGGTAATCCTTTTAATTTATTAAATGAAGTTCCGTTCGACATTAATCTTGTAATTTACCGTTTTTCCAAATTCCTACTTTTTGGTCGCCATTAGCCCAAGTAAATGTTCCTTTGCCATTCATAAAACCATTAGCCCACTCTCCTTCATAAGTAGAACCATCTGGGAAAGTTAAAGTTCCAACTCCACTCCAAACACTGTTTTTAAACTCACCTTTATAGATATATCCGTTTGGCCATGTTTCTACACCTTTGCCATTTTTTTTTGTTCCTACCCACTCACCTTCATAAGTAGTTTTATCTGTATAAACCCATTTTCCATATCCATTTTCACAGTTACCTTCTTTACATCCGGTGCTTCGAGCAAAAACTGATGAGCTTATTAATAAACTTAAAAAAAAGTAAAAAAGATATTTTCTCATAAATATATTTTACACAAATCTTTATAAAAAAAAATCCCCCCCAATAGAATTGGGGGAGATCTTAATTTTTTAACTTTTATCCTTATTTAAGGAAAGCTTTCCAAGTTGACTCGTTATCAGCTAACCATTTTTTAGCTGCATCTTCGTGAGTCATTTTGTCAACGTCTACTAAAGCTGCCATTGCACCAATTTGACTTGTTGAGAATGACAATTTTTTGAACGCTGCTGCTGCATCTGGATGAGTTTTTGGAAAATCTTCGTGTACTGCTTTTTTCAAATAACCATCCGGAGAACCACATTTTCCGTCACCACCATCTGCTGGTCTGCAACCAGCTGTGTATGGAGGGAAGTCGATAAATGTAAAACCAGCACCATCAGTAAAGTTTGGTGTCCAGTTGAAAATTATAGTTCCTCTTCCTTCTTTTTCAGCAGCTGCTAATTCTGCCCAAAGTGCATCAGCACCTCCAGCAAACTTAACCCACCATAAATCACCTAAGCCTAGTGCATCAATTCTTTGAGGGATTAAGTCACCATGCCAAGTTTGTGGACCTTCCAACATTCTTCCTTTTCCATCTGGAGAGTCAGGTGTTGTAAAGTTTTTTGCACAGTCTGGATTTTTTAGAGCTGTCCAATCTGGTAGACCTGGACATAGACCTTTTTCAACAACCCAGTTTGGATATCCCATATCCTCAAGAGTTCTTGCTTCATGATCACCCCAGTCTAACAAACCACCTTTGTCTAAAGCTGTTGTAAATGACTTGCCGAAAGCAGATTCCCATACTTCATGAGATATAGTTACATCACCAATTCTAATTGACTCGTAAACCGCTTGAGAGTCAGCATTTACATATTTAACATTGTTACCCATGCTTTCAAAGATTCCACCAATAACATAGGCCATAACAATTTGACTTGACCAGTTATGAGTTGGGATCACTATGGGTTTTTTACTGTCAGCGTTAGATATTCCTGCAAAGCTTACTACAGTAATTACTATAGCTGAGAGTAAAGATAGTATTTTCTTCATTTATTTCTCCTCTCTTAATATATTAAGTAAGTAAGTATCCTTAAATTTAATCTCACAGTCAACAAAAGTTGGTACTAAAATTTATATATACAATTAATCAGTACTGATTTATTCTTAAACATAAGTAATCATTGATTTAAAATGTTAGAAGAAAATTTAAGAATAAATGAACCTGGTTTAAATGTTTTGCCACCTGGAGTTGAAAGATACGTAGTTAATGGCGGTGGATTAACAGGAGTTCAGGTTTTTCCAGATGATGAAATTGAAATTATTAATAACGAAGGAAATCAAATTTGCGAAATAGTTGTTTTTAATTCCGATGGAAATTCGGATCCATCAATTTTAAATTTAAAATCATCTAAATCAGAAAATGATATAATTAATATTTTAAATAGAAATGAAGAAAGTTCGAAAATTGCTTTGCGCCAATTAGAAAAAAGAAATCTTAAAATTGCAAAATCTAAATCTTCAATCCTTTTTGATAAAGACACTCCACCAGGAGAAAAAATTAAAATAAGTTCAAAAGATAAATGTTATTGCATTTTTTCTGCACCTGGTAATGATATGTTGGTTCATGAACAAAATCCTCCTACAGAATTAACTTTATTTATTAAAAGAAATAATATTGTTGACTATAAAGAACATAGAATAATTCCAGATCCAATTTTTGATCCTCTAGACGAAAAAAATATTGCAAAACAATCAGCAATTTCTTTTGAAGTTAAAGAAGGAGATTATATTCAAATAATTTGTCCAACTGGTAGACAATGTTCAGATTTTGTTGCTTTTGATACAGCTAAATTAGGTAAAGGTATTGAAAAAGGTTTAGATTGGCAAACAACCAGGACCTTTATGGGAAATACATTTCCAGGACCAGGATTGTATTCAAAATTTTATGATACAGACCATGAGCCTTTAGTAGAAGTAATAAGAGATACTGTTGGTAGACATGACACTTTTAATCTTGCTTGTACATCGAAGTATTACGAAGATGCTGGTTATTTTGGGCATCCAAATTGCTCAGATAACTTAAGTGGTGCTATGGAAAATTTTGGGGTTAATAGACAAAAGGGATGGCACGCTATAAATTTATTTTTTAATACTTCAGCGGGAGGCTTAAATACCGTACTTTCTGATGAGTCATTTGCTAGACCTGGAGATTATGTAATATTAAGAGCTTTAAAAGATTTAACCTGCGGAACATCAGCCTGTCCTAGTGATATAGATCCATGTAATTCATGGAACCCTACAGATATTTTTGTTAGAACTTACGAAAAAAAAAGAGAATTTACAAAATCTTTTGCATTTAGAATGAAACCAGACTCAGAATTAAAACTAACAAAAAATACAGGATTTCATGAAAGAACTTCTAAGTTAACAAGAAACTTTGTTGATGCTAGAGGATATTGGCTGCCCAATGATTACACTAAACACGGAGTAATAAATGAATATACGGCGTGTAGAGAAAAAGCAGTTTTAATTGATTTATCTTCTTTAAGAAAATTTGAAATATTAGGTCCGGATGCAGAAGAATTAATGGACTATACTTTAACTAGAAATGTTAAAAAATTGTCAGTTGGACAAATTGTTTATTCTTCGATGTGTTATGAAAATGGTTCTATGTTTGATGATGGAACATTGTTAAAAATGAGTGATCATGGATTTAGATGGGTATGTGGTGATGAATACGCAGGTGAATGGTTAAAAGAACAAGCAAAAAAGAAAAAATTTAATGTTTTAGTTAAAAACTCTACTGATCAAATAAATAATATTTCTCTACAAGGACCAAACAGTAGAAAAATTTTAGAAAAGTTTATTTTTACTCCACCAACACAACCTTCTATTTCAGAATTACAATGGTTTAGGTTTACAATCTGTAGAGTAAAAGAACTTAGTGGAATTCCATTAATGGTTTCTAGAACTGGATACACAGGCGAGTTAGGATACGAAATATGGTGTCACCCTTCAGATGCACCAGCGGTTTGGGATGTGCTTATGGAAGCTGGCAAAGATGAAGGAATAATACCTGCTGGTTTTGGAGCATTAGATTTATTAAGAATTGAAGCTGGACTAATATTATTTGGTAATGAATTTGATGGCCAAGTTGACCCTTTTGAAGCTGGTGTTGGATTTACAGTTCCTTTAAAAACAAAAACAGCAGATTTCATTGGTAAAGAAGCATTAATAAAGAGAAAAGAAAATCCGCAAAAGAAATTAGTTGGATTAGAACTTGTAGGCAAAGAAAAAGCTAATCACGGTGATTGCGTTCACATTGGAAGATCCCAAGTTGGCGTAGTTACAAGCGGATGTCTATCTCCTACTTTGAATAAAAATATTGCTTTGTGCAGAATTGATGTAGGTTATTCAGAAATAGGTATGAACGTTGAAGTCGGTAAAATTGATGGACATCAAAAAAGAATACCTGCTAAAATTGTTGGTTTCCCGCATTACGATCCTCAAAAAACACGTGTAAAATCTTAATGTCAAAATCATCAAAGGATTTACTGGAATTTTGGGAAGATCAAATGAAACTGTCCCATACATCCAGTAATTACTTTTTCAGAAAGTCTCCTTCACATTATCACATGATGTTGATTGTGATGAATTCCTATAAATTAAATGAAAACTTATCTGTCGAAGAACTTAAGACTAGACTTTTCAAAACCTCTAGACCCAAATCTGCGCTCATGATCAAAGAAGCTTGTGATAAAGAATTTTTTTACCTCGAGAAAACCGGAAATGACCATAGAAAAAAGTACGTTTTACCCACACAGAATTTTGTTAATGAATTTAACGAATATTTGAAAACTCTCAAAAATTTGAGTTTTTAATTAAAAATCTAATAAATATTTAGAATTTATATAAATTATATATAAAAATTATTATATTCTTTCCTTTGCTAAAAAATTAAAGTTCGTTCATGTCGTTACCGACAAAAGCAAAAGTTGTAATAATTGGTGGAGGAATTCACGGGTTAAGTACTGCTTGGAAACTTTCCGAAAAATATAAAAATCCAAACGATGTAGTTGTCCTAGAAAAAAAAGACACTGCTGCAGGTGCAAGTGGAATTGCATGTGGAGTTGTTAGAAATAATTATTTTCAACCAGCAATGAGAGAATTAATGGCTCATTCAGTTAGTGTTTGGGAAAGTGATCCAGAAGCATTTAAATATAATGCTGTTGGCTATATGCAAATTTCTCCGGAAGTAATGCATAAAGATGTTGCAAGTATTTATGAACAACAAAAAGCTATTGGATATGAATCAGAATTTATAGAAGGTGAAAAAGATTGCATGAAATATATGCAAGGAATTTTTAGTGATTGGCAAGCAAAAGGTATTACTTCAGTTTTACATGAAAAAAAAGGTGGATATGCATTTAATAAGGACTCAATTAAAGCACTAGAGAAAAAAGCAAATTCAAACGGTGTAAACGTTCATAAAGGAGTAAAGGTTACAGGTTTTAAAAGAGGGAGCAACAGCAATGCAATTACTGGCGTGGTTACAGATAAAGGTACAATTGATTGTGATCAGGTAGTTATTGGAGCAGGACCATGGGTAAGAGATTTTTGGAATATGTTGGAGTTACCAAAAACGACAAATATAAAAGATGCTAAAAATGGAAAAATGCATGAAGTTGAAATGTGGAAGTACTGGTTTTTACAAGAAGGTGTATTGGGTGTAGATGCAGATTATTTAAAAACTAATGAAGGTAAACCGCCTCCAGTAATTCATGTTGATACAGATGCACCACTTTATTCTGACAAAGATGGTAAAATAATCACAGAAGACCTATGGGGTATTTATTATAAACCTGATATTGAAGGATTGGGAGTTCAAGGTGGAACATCACCTTACATTGTTCAAAAACATTTTGATGAAGTTAATGTTGACCCATATGGAATTGACTCTCCTGAATATCAAACTACTGATAAATTTTCTGATATGTGGACTTCAGCACTTGCACATATTCAGAAACGTTTTGTTGGTAAATCTCATTTGTATAGAAAGGGACCATCAGGAGGATTGGGTTGCTTAACTCCAGATTCATTCCCGATATTCGATAGATTTTTTGAAAATGTTTACATGATTGCAGATGCAAATCATGGTTATAAAATGATAGGTGTTGGACACCTAGTTGCACAAGAAATTTTAGGTCAAGAAAGTGAATTGCTAAAACCGTTCAGGTTCGATAGATATGAAAAAGGCAAACTTCATCCGACATCGAACAGTCCGTTTCCTTGGAGCTAATTTATCTAAGTAGACAAACGTTTTTTTTTCAGTTACCTTTTTGATCTGAAAATTCAAAGGGGGAAGAATGACGGATCTTGAAAAACACGTAAACCAACCAGGTAGAGCTAAACTCGTCAAAAAGGTTAGAGAAAAAATAAACGAATTAGGAATTACTTATATCTATTATCAATTTATTTCAGTAACTGGAAGAGTTGTTGGAAAAGGAATACCAGCAGACCACTGGGAAAGAACTGCAGAAAAAGGTTTTCAATTGGTTTATGGAGCAACAGCAAATTTATTTTTAGATCGTCATAATAATTATATTGGATATGGTCCAGAAGCTATGGAATTGGTAGGAATACCTGATCCAGAAACTTTTGTTCAATTGCCTTGGGATAAGAGAGTTGGAAGAGTTTTTGTTACATGTTTTAGAAATAGAGAAGAAAGAAAAAATCCAGGTGGTCATTTAACAAGTGACTGCAGAGGTAATCTTAGAATTTTCATGAATGAGTTCAAAAAGAAACATGGATTAGAATTAAGAGTTGGAACAGAGCCTGAAATGATGTGGTTAACAAAAAATCCTGACGGCACTCCAACTGGACAAGGTTTCTCAAAACCTTTCTGTTATCATATTGATCAATTTGAATCATTAAGACCTGTGTTTATGAAGGTTATTGAATATGCAAAAGCGATGGGTCTTGATATGATACAAGGTGACCATGAAGATGCTCCTGGTCAATTAGAGCTTAACTGGACATTTGATAATGTTTTAAGAAATGCTGATAGATTATCTACGTATAGACAAATTTGTGCTCAAGTAGCAAGAGAACATAATCTTATAGCTTGCTTTATGACTAAACCATTTATGGGAGTTTCAGCAAGTGGATGTCACACCAACATGTCTTTGTGGAAAGGTGGAAAAGTATCAGTAAACAAATTGGGTAACAAAAAACTTCCAGGTGTAGAAGAAGTCTTTAGCTATGTATCCGGTGGAACTAATACTTTCATGCCAGATACTAAGGATATGCAATTACCTGGAAAGATTGGATTACAATCAATTGCAGGGATAATGAAACACTTGCCAGCTTTAACAGCAATTGGTTCTTCGACAGTGAACTCATATAGAAGATTATGGGATCAAGGTTTTTGGGCACCAGTATATGCTGACTGGGGTTATCAAAATAGAACATGTGGTTTAAGAGTATCTGCTCCAGGTAGATTCGAGTACAGATCAGTTGACTCTATGCATAATCCATATTTATTAGGTGCAGCATTACTTAAAGCTTGTGATGAAGGAATATCTAAAAAAATGAAACCAGCCAAACCTGAGTCTAGAAATATATATGAAGCTCAAAAAGCTGGTAAAGATGTAAAAAAACTTCCACTAAGTTTAGGTGAAGCTTTAGATAGATTGGCGGAAGATGAGGTAATAAAATCATCAATGCCAGATGAAATGTATAAAGTATTTAATTGGTACAAACGAGATGAGTGGGAAAAATTCTTGGGTGCAACAACACAATGGGATCTTGATACCTATCTGGATTGTTTACCATAATTTAATAAGGAAATTATATGTGCGGGATTGCAGGATTAATTCATAGAGGAAATACTTCAAACGTTGGTTTTGAACTTCAAGGTATGCTTCAAGCATTAAAGCATAGAGGAGAAGATTCAACTGGATACGCTCTATACGGAAAAACTGACGGTCAAAATTTCATCATGCGATTTAAGGTTGGTGAAAATGTTGCAGAGGGAAGTTCTTCAGTAAAAGAAGATGTATCAGTTTATGACGAAAGAAAAAAAATTGTTGATTCTTATCTTTCTGAGCTAGGCGCTAAAGTGATAAAAGAAGATAGAATTCTTCCTTATTCATTAAGATATGAAATTCAGTATGAAAAAGATTTAATGGAATTTTCTCAAAAAATAGAAAGTGTTGAAGGTGTAGAAATATTATCTATGGGAAAATCTCTAGAGGTAATTAAAGATCTAGGAAACGCTGAAGTTGTTTGTAACAGATATAATTTAGATAAAGTTGTCGGGACACATGCAATTGGTCATGCTAGGATGGCAACAGAGTCGGGAGTGGATATTAAATCTGCTCACCCATTTTGGGGTTATCCTTTTAGTGATGTGTCAGTCGTTCATAATGGACAATTAACAAACTATTGGAATAATAGAAGAGTATTGGAAAACAAGGGCATGAGATTTATGTCAGAATGTGACTCTGAATTAATCGCTGTATATCTTGCAGAAAAAATGAGAAATGGAGCTACATTAGAAGAGGGCATGAAAGAGTCTCTGGTCGGTTTAGATGGGGTATTTACTTATTTTGTTGCTACAAAAGATAGCTTGGGAATGGCGAAAGATACAATGGCTGCAAAACCACTAGTATTGTATGAGTCAGATGATTTAGTTGCAATGGGGTCAGAGGAAATTGCAATAAGATCAATATTACCACAAGAAATCGAAACTTATGATCCTTTTGATGGAGAAGTTAAAGTATGGCAAATTTAAAAGCATCAGAAAAAAAAAGTAAAGCTCAATCAATGGGACTTCATACAGAAGTCTTAACTGGAAAAACACAACAAAAATTTTTTAATCCAGATGAGGCAGAGAATTTTTATTACTTTGGGACATATGATGTAGATTTTAATAAAAGAACTGAGATTGACGTTAAGAACATGGATTGTCGTGAAGCAAATAAAAAAATTGATGAATTGATGAAAGATGGATACGGAACTATTGTAATAAAGAACCCACAGGGAAAACATAGCTTGGGAGTTGGAATTCTCAATAAATTAAATTTAATATTTGAAGGTAGTTTGGGGTACTTTGGATGTGGATCAATGGATGGTCCAATTGTTAGAATTAATGGAAGAGTGGGATGGTCATGTGCAGAAAATATGATGGCAGGAAAAGTAGTAATTGAAAAAAATGCAGGATCTTGTTTTGGTGCGGCAATTAGAGGTGGAGATCTGATATGCAAAGGAAGCGTAGGTGCCAGAACAGGAATTGATCAAAAAGGTGGAACAATAATTATTGGCGGAGATGCTGGTGCTTTTACTGGTTTCATGATGCAGAGAGGGCGAATTATTATTCTTGGAGATGTTGGAATAAATTTAGGAGATTCTATGTATGATGGGACAATTTTTGTAGGTGGAAAAATTGGATCATTTGGTAGTGATGCTGTCGAAGCTGAATTGACTGATTCAGATCAAGACTGGCTTAAAAGAAAATTAAAGGTTGCGGAGATCGGAGAAAACTTCGATGTTTCTAAGATGACCAAAGTTGTAGCAGGAAAAAAACTTTGGAATTACGATGCTCTTGAACCTACAGAAAAAAAAGGAGCAATTTAAATGGCAAAGAAAAAAAATGGTAATGGAAAGTCAAACGGACATTCTAATGGTAATGGAATAGCTTCAAGAAACAAAAGTTTATTGGGACACAACGCTATTTTTACTCCAGAAGTTATGGACGACATTCATATCAAAGCGGAATTAGGAAGATACAGAATGAGAGGAATGGCTTTGATGAAAAAGATACCTACTTTTGATGATCTAGTTTTCTTGCCAGGTACATTAACAAGATTTGTTATTGAAGGTTACAGAGAAAAATGTGAGACCAAAACTATTATTGGTCCAAGATGTGAAAATCCAATTGAACTTGATATTCCAGTTTACATTACGGGAATGAGTTTTGGAGCTTTATCTTATGAAGCAAAAACTGCATTAGCTAGAGGTGCTACAATGGCTGGTAGCGCAACATGTTCTGGTGAAGGTGGAATGATACCAGATGAGAGAAGATATTCAGAAAAATGGTTTTATCAGTGCATACAATCAAGATACGGTTTTAACCCACACCATGCACAACTAGCTGATGGAATTGAGGTATTTATTGGACAAGGACAAAAAGTTGGAATGGGTGGTCATTTGATGGGTCAAAAAGTTACTGACCAAGTTGCAGAAATGAGATCGCTACCTGCGGGTATTGATCAAAGATCTCCAGCAAGACATCCTGATTGGCTGGGTCCAGATGATTTAGCTTTAAAAGTTCAAGAGCTTAGAGAATTAACAAAAAACAAGGTACCAATTCAATTAAAACTTGGAGCAGCTAAAGTGTATGATGATGTAAGGATGGCAGCAAAATGTGATCCAGATTCAATTTATCTTGATGGAATGGAAGGTTCAACAGGTGCTGGACCACACATTGCAGCTGCAAACACAGGTATCCCGGGAATTGCTGGAATTAGAGAAGCAAGAAGAGCTTTGGATGATGTAGGTAAAACTGGAAAGGTAACTTTAATTTATGCAGGTGGTGTTAGAGATGGAGCAGATATGGCTAAAGCTTTAGCACTTGGTGCAGACGCAATTGCAATCGGAACAGGAGCAATGGTGGCATTAAATTGCAATAAAGAAATACCAGAATCTAATTTTGAAAAAGAAATGGGTGTTCCCGCAGGTCATTGCTATCACTGTCATACCGGTAGATGTCCAGTAGGAGTTGCTACTCAAGATCCTAAATTAAGAAAAAGATTAAATCCTGATGATGCAGCATTAAGAGTTTACAATTACTTGCATGCGATGACATTGGAGGCTCAATTGTTGGCTAGAGCATGTGGAAAAACAAATATTCACTCGCTAGAACCAGAAGATATGGCTGCATTAACAATGGAGGCTTCTGCTTTAGCTAAAGTACCTCTTGCAGGAACAAATCATACAGTAGGAGTTAAAGATTTCCATAAAATCTAATAGCAAATATGCCAAAGAAAAAAGGTAAGAAAAAAGGTAAGTCAAAAGAGATCAAAGGTCAATTAGGAAAGAAAAAAGAAACTGCAAGAGAAAAAATGATTGGCCAAACAATTGGCTACCGATATGATGTTAATCTTTTGCCTGACTATAGTCGACTAACTCCATTTTTAAAAAAATATATAGAAGCTATGGGTTGGGATGATCTTAATTGGTTAGAAGATGTTCATATGGGTTATGAAGAAAATAGACCTGCTGTATTCGATAGAAATGCTAACGGTTGGGTAACGATACCAAGTAAAATAAAATTACCTAATAATCAGCAGGATAGAGATATGATAGCTAGAGAATTATTGGTAAAGTTTCAAATGTCGCCGAATCATCCTCTGGTTGACCTTAAAAAAGCATATTTAAAATTCTAATTTTCAATTTCAAGTTGATAAAATAATTATTAACTTCTACTTTTTATAAATAAAATAAAATTGTCAGCGTAAAAAAAATTTCATAGAGTCTATTAACTATTAATAGGAGAGAGAAATATGACTGATCAATTAGGTGCTCTCACAACCTTATTTACAGAATTTTACTATTGGGTAACTGTGGTTCTTATGTTTTTGATCCACGTGGGTTTCTGTATGTATGAAGTTGGGGCATCTCGTTACAAACATCACCAACACACTCTTATGAAAAATACAATGCTGATACCACTGGTAACAGTCACATGGTTTTTCTTTGGTTGGTGGATATACTGGGCATTTCCAACAGGACCCGGATTAGCTCCCTCGATTATGACCGAAAGTACTGGTCTAGTTCTTGGAGGTGGATTTGGTGGAAATGATCTTGCTAATCCTACAAATGCATTGATGGCCGTAAATCTTAATGATCATATAATGGGTGTCTTCTGGGCAGCCTTTTTATTATTTTCATGGACTGCAGCTTCAATTGTATCTGGAGCGGTTATTGAAAGGATAACTACTTTTGCATTTGGAATACTTGCAATTGCAATTGGATCTGTTTTCTGGACAATAGATGCTTCATGGGGATGGCATTTTGATGGATGGATGTTAAAAATATTAGGATATCACGATGCTTATGCTTCCGGAGTAATTCACGCAATTGCCGGAGGTTTTGCCTTAGGTGTTCTAATTGTTTTAGGACCAAGAATTGGAAAATTTTCATCTAGCGGAGAACCAAGAAACATTGGACCAAGAAATCCTTGGTTAGTGACTGTTGGATTATTCTTAATCTATACAGGTTTTTGGGGCTTTTACGCTGCATGTAATGTTCCGATTTATGATCTTGGACCTGAATATGGTATGGAAGGTGTAACTTTCTTTACTGCAACGAACATCTACCTAACTCCCACCACACTTAGTGGAATAACGATGAACTTTTTAATGTCGTTATCTGGAGGGTTGTTAGCAGGGTATGTGGTCTCGAAGGGAGATCCTTTCTGGACTTATTCATCAGGACTTGCGGGAATAATATGTGCATCTGCAGGTAATGATTTATATCATCCAATACAATCAATGATAATTGGTATGATCGGAGTAGTTATAGCTTACAAAATGCATTACTGGGTCGAGAAAAAATATAAAATCGACGATGCGGTTGGAGCGGTAGCTGTTCATGGTTATGCTGGATTTGTTGGTCTTGTAATATGTGGTTTCGTTTTAAATGGTTATCCTT
Organism: uncultured Pelagibacteraceae bacterium; assembly: GCA_902599485.1. GTDB lineage: Bacteria > Pseudomonadota > Alphaproteobacteria > Pelagibacterales > Pelagibacteraceae > Pelagibacter. The sequence continues at coordinate 44,135 of CACKFP010000003.1, forward strand.
CATCTGGATACAGTGTTGGAGCTATGTGGGATGGAACTAATTATGCAGCAATTAATCCTCTTGGAATGTTTATCGGTGCAATAATAATGTTTTTTGTACTAGGTATGCTTCCTGGATATATAATTGCAAAAGTTCTTCACGGAATGGGTAAATTAAGAATACCAAGAGAAGTAGAACTTGCAGGACTTGACTATACAATTATGGAAGAGGCTAAAGAAGACGAAAAAGCTGTAGTCTCGGCCAGTAGATAAAGGAGGTATGTAAATGGCAACAGTATCAAATTGGATAGATCATATAAGTGCCTCTGAGGTACAAGGATCTGTCTATCCAGGTGTTGGTTCGGAAGGAGTGCTAGTTATAATAGCAATTCTTATTTGGGTTGGCTGGCATGTTATTTCATCTAAACAAGAAGATGGTAAAATGAATGCAATTGTCAGAAAAAAACCAAGTGCTAACGACTGGAAAAGCAATATAACAGACGGTTAAAACTTTTAAGAGGGCGCATGAAATACTGTGCCCTCTTTTTTTTTAATGCAAAATTCTGAAGAAAATAATCAAAACGAAAATAAAACTCCTAGCAAAATGGCACGTCTTGCATGGCCAAAAGCAAAGTATGGAGTAATTATAGCGATATTAATTATTATCGGTGTAAATTTAATTTATTACAAAGATTTCTTTTTATCATTTTTTAAATAATTGTGTTACGTTATTAGATGGCAAAAAATTTATTTAAAATTTCAAAACAAAAAAAAATTAAATATTTTTTGATAAGTTTTGTAGATTTATTTGGTGTCTTAAGATCAAAATTGGTTCCTGCTCGTGCAATTAAAGATATGCAAGTAAATGGTGCTGGATTTGCTGGATTTGCAGCCTGGCTAGATATGACACCAGCTGATTCTGATATGTTTGCAATACCTGATCCTGACAGTTTAATTCAACTACCATGGAATAAAGAAGTTGGTTGGTTGGCTTCAGATTTATGGATGAATGGTAAACCAGTCGATGCTTCACCAAGGGTGATGTTAAAAAAACAAATAAAAAAATTATCTGAATTGGGATATAGCATGAAGTCAGGTGTGGAGTGTGAGTATTTTTTGATTTCTCCTGATGGGAACGCAATTGCAGATAACAGAGATACTCAATCTAAACCTTGTTATGACCAGTCTTCATTAATGAGAAGATATGAGCTTATAAAAGAAATATGTGATTGTATGATTGAAATGGGATGGGGTCCTTATCAAAATGACCACGAAGATGCTAACGGGCAATTTGAAATGAATTGGGATTATTCAGATTGTCTAAAAACTGCTGATAGACATACTTTTTTTAAATTTATGGTTAAAGCTATTGCAGAAAAGCATGATTTGAGAGCAACATTTATGCCAAAACCTTTTGAAAATTTAACTGGTAATGGATGTCATGCACATATTTCTTTATGGAAAGGAAAGAAAAATATCTTTCTTGATAAACATGATAAGCTTGGGCTAAGCAAGACAGCTTATAACTTTTTAGGAGGCATCATGAAACATGCTTCATCCTTATCTACTTTTTTTAATCCAACAATAAATAGTTACAGAAGAATAAATGCTGCACCAACAAAATCTGGTGCCACATGGTCTCCAAGCAGTATATCATATACAGGAAATAACCGTACACATATGATAAGGGTTCCTGATCCGGGAAGATTTGAATTAAGACTTATGGATGGATCCGCAAATCCTTATTTACTTCAAGCTAGTGTATTAGCTGCAGGAATAGAGGGATTAAGTAAAAGAATTAATCCTGGCAAACCTCTTTTTTGTAATATGTATGAGGATTATAAAAAATATCCAAACCTTTCTAAATTACCAAATGAACTAAAAGATTCTCTTGATAAAATTGAAAATAATAAAGAAATGAATAAAGCATTTGGAAAAGAAGTAATAAAAAGTTATGTCAAGTTGAGGACTTCGGAATTAAAAGATTTTAATGATAACGAAAAATTTGATAAGTCCAAACCAATTACAAAATGGGAAAGACAGAATACTCTAGACTGTTAAAGTGAAAAGCTTTGATAGTTATAGAAAATGGAAATATACAAAATTTTTATCTAATAAAAATTATAGTTTTAATAGAAATTATATTTTAAATATTATTTCGTCAAAAATAATCACTGATGCTTTTAATTCTATATCTAAGTGGAAATACTATAAAAAAACACCATTATTAAAATTAGAGAAACTAAACAAAAATTTAAAACTTAATAATATTTTTTACAAAGATGAGTCGAAAAGATTTCATTTAAAATCATTTAAAGCTTTAGGTGGTGCATATGCCGTAGAAAAAATATCTAAAAAGAAAAAAAATATAATAATATCATCTGCAACAGCTGGAAATCATGGTAGATCAGTTGCTTGGGGCGCTCAAAGATTGGGTTTACAATGTAAAATATTTGTTAGTCAATATGTAAGTGAAGCAAGAGTAAAAGAAATTGAAAAATTTGGAGCTGATGTAATTCGAGTAAAAGGTAATTACGAAAACTCATTAAACGAGTGTAAAAAATTATCAAAAAAGAATAATTGGAATATTGTTCAAGATGTATCTACGAAGAATTATAGTTATGTTCCTTTGCTAACTATGGCTGGTTATTCAATTATGATTAAAGAAATTTCAAAACAAACTACGCATTATATTACACATATATTCCTTCAAGCTGGCGTTGGTGGCATGGCAGCAGGTGTAGTTGCAGGAGTTGCAAAATATTTCAAGAGAATTCCTAAAATAATAATAGTTGAACCTGATGGAGCTGATTGTGTACTTCAAAGCATAAAAAGCAAAAGTTTAAAAAAAATTAAAATAAAAAAAGAAAGTATAATGGGTGGTATGTCATGCAATGAAATGTCTCTCATTCCTTGGCATGTATTAAAAAAGGCTAGTGATTGTTGTGTCACTGTAAATGACTCAAAAGTTCCTAAAACTGTTGCAATGCTTAAAGATAAGAAACTCAGTAAAAGATCAATAATAGGTGGTGAATGTGCTACACCAGGAATTATCAGTCTTATTAGTCTCTGTAATAATCCTAAAACAAAGAAATTAATAAATCTTAACGAAAAATCTAATGTTTTAGTTATTGGATGCGAAGGTAATGCAGATGTAAAACTTTACAAACAATTGCTATCTAAAGGCAGAAAGTAAAGTATATGTCAAAAAAAGCTGTTGTTTGGATTAGAGACGATTTTAGAATAAAAAATAATTCTGCGTTATCTTATGCAACAAATAATTATGATTCTGTCACAGCATTATATATTTATAACAAGGAAAATTTTGATGATATTAGAGAAGCACAAAAATGGTGGGTAAGTAAATCATTAATAAATTTTAAAGATGAATTAATTAAATATAATATTGAATTAGAATTAGTATTTTCTGATGAGATAACTTTTTTTAGTAAAATCAAAGATAAACAAGAAATTTCTATATTTTGGAATAAAATATATGAGCCATCTCAATTAAAGTTAGATAATGATCTCATTAAAATTTTTGAAAAAAACAAAATACTCTCAAAATGCTTTAAAGGAAATATTCTTAATGAATATAACAATGTTACTAAAGATGATGGAAGCCCTTATAAAGTTTATAGTCCATTTTGGAGAGTTGGAGAGCAAATTTACTTAGATAGTATCCCAAACAAATCATTAAAGGTAAAAAAAGTTAAGAGCAAAATAAAATTATTCAAAAATAATAATGTTCCAGATCAAATTTTACCAAAGAAAAATTGGTATAAAAAATTTGAAAAATATTGGGACCCAACAGAAAGACAATCCGAAAAATATTTAAATGAGTTTGTTGAAAATAGAATGTTGAAATATGGAGTTGATAGAGATTATCCAGCTATAAATGGTTCGTCAAAACTTTCGCCATTCATTAGAAATGGACAAATACATGTAAGTAACATTTGGGACAAATGTTATAAATATAAATCAAAAAATATTAGTGTTAAAAAATATCTAAATGAATTAGGCTGGAGAGAATTTTCACATAGTTTAATTAATTATTTCCCTGAAATGCTAAAAGGTAATTTAAGAAAAGAATTTGATAAATTTCCATGGGATAAAAATGCAAAAAATTTGAAAGCTTGGAAAAATGGCATGACTGGATACCCAATTGTTGATGCTGGGATGAGACAACTTTATGAAACAGGTTGGATGCATAATAGAATTAGAATGGTAGTTGGTTCTTTTCTTGTAAAACATTTAAGAATTAATTGGAAAGAGGGTGAAAAACATTTTAGAAATTGTTTGTTAGATTTTAATGAAGCAAACAATGTTGCACAATGGCAATGGGTTGCTGGCTGTGGTGCAGATGCAGCCCCTTATTTTAGAATTTTTAATCCTATATTGCAGGGTGAAAAATTTGATAAACAAGGTTTGTATGTAAAAAAATGGGTACCTGAACTTGAGAGAGTTCCAAGTAAATTTATTCATAAACCATGGGAGATGGAAACAAAATATCAGGAAGCTATAAAAACTAAAATTGGCTCTGATTACCCTTCCCCAATAGTCGTGCATGAAGATGCTAGAAACGCAGCTCTCAAAGCATTTCAAACTTTAAAAAATTAATTAATCTCCAATAAAATGATGAATAATTAGCCTTTTTGTAGAAGCTAACCTATGCTCGAAAAGGTAAATTCCTTGCCAAGTTCCTAACAAAAGTTGTTTATTTTTTATACTAAGGGATATTTGATTGTTAGTTAAAGCTGACTTTATATGAGCTGGCATATCGTCCTTACCTTCTATTGTATGAACATATAATTTATTATCCATTGGAGCAATTTTATCAAAATAATTAATTAAATCTGATTGAACATCTGGATCAGCATTTTCTTGAACAATTAAAGATGCACTAGTGTGCTGTATGCTTAAATTTAAAATACCATTATTAAAATTATTTTTATTTATCCAGTCTATCGTTTGATCTGTAAATTCATATAATTTTTGACCATTTGTTTTAAGTTCAAGATTAAAAAATTCTTGTCTCATAAATACTTTTTAGATGTTAGTTCATATAATCGGCTAATGGTTCGCTTAAATGGTTTTTCCAATAATCTTGATGATGTGAGTTTATCAATATTTTGTTCTGCACTAATGGCCATAGGTATATTTTGATCATATACGATATCTAAAAAAGTAATAAATCTTTGTTGTTGATTCGAATTTAAATCATTAAATGCTGGCACATTTTCCATAACTATAAAAAAACAATTTTTTACTATTTTAATATAATCTTCTGATCCTAAATTTTTATCACATACTTCTTTAAAAGTTAATCGAACAATACCATCATAAAAATTTTTTAAAATAAATTTTCTTCCTTTGATGTTTAAAATCTTTTCTTTTAAAATCTTATCTCTAGTCATCACTCTAAATAATTTGTTTATTTTAAAATTGTTTTCTTGATTTAAAGGTGAGTAATATCTTTGAGTTTTATTGCCTTTGGACTTTCTATAATCATCATCTATATTTAATTGATATTCAAATGATTGATTTTGCATTATTTTTATAAAAGGTTTGAATTGATCTCTTTGCAACCCATCTTTATATAAATTTTCAATTTTTATATTAGATGTTACGATAATTTTTAAATCTTCTTTAAATATTTCATCAAATAATTTTCCAAGTATCATTGCATCTACAATATTTGTAACTTGAAACTCGTCAAAATATATTAATTTTGCTTTCGATTTTAATTTTTTAACAAATTTACTTAATTTATTTTCATCATTCTTATCTTTGGATTGGTGAACAAAGTCGTGAAAGCTAAGCATAAACTCATTGAAGTGAAGTTTTAATTTTTTACCTTCAACTAAGTTGAAAAAAAAATCTAATATCATGGTTTTGCCGACGCCAACATCTCCATAAAGATAAAAGCCTTTTTTATAATTTTTTTTTGATAAAATTTTTGAGATAAATGATTTATAGTTTAATTTATAATATTCTTCTAACGTTTTTATGAGTTTTATCTGATGAGAATTAACATCTAGATTTTTTTTTTTGCAGTAAAGTTTAAACTCTTTAACAAAACTTTTTTGCATTAATTCTTTTTTGAATTAAAATCGATACCGTATTCTGATCTTGGTCCTTTTCTTAATCCAAAAGGTCCAGAGATAAAAATTGTCATTGGCCTTGTTCCTGGCTCAAGGTCTACTCTATGATATGCATTGGCTGATCTAAATCCAATATATCCAGGTTTTCTCCAGAATTTACCTTTTTTAGTAGTTTCCCAATAACCGTCTCTCAAAATTATTGTAATATAAGGGAATAGATGATTATGAACTCCATCCCCATGATCATCATCCAACATTTCATGAATTAATATATTAAATGGGAACCATTTTGGTCTATTCCTAAATAATAAATAATATCTATTCATCCATGGTTTGGCTTCATTAAATTTTGGGTGAGACGGCCCCCTATCTAAAACTATTTTTTTTCTTCCAATTTTTTCCAAAAATTTTAATAACATTAATTTGATCTTATAATTCCATTATTTTTAATTAAAAAAATATTGGCATTATTAATAAATGGCCTCGATATTTTTTCATTATTAAATTTAATTACTTTCTCTGTTTCAGAATTAGTTAAATTAATAATCAAAATTCGTCCATTATCGGTAGACAAATAAATTTTATTTTTAGCAATAACAAAACCTACTGGTGTAATTTTCTCTCTTTTTTTAAATGTTGAAAAAACATCAGTGATCCTGATTATATTTCCAGTCTCAGTATCAATTACAAATAAATATCCTTCCTCAGAAATATTAAAAATATAATTTTCAGAAATCGTAGGCTTTAAACTGGAATTTACAGTTTGTTTCCATTTTACTATGCCAGTTCTTGTGTCAATTGAGAATAACTCATTTTTATTATTTGAAAAATATATTGTTTCATTATTTAAAATCATTTCTGAATTTTTTAGACTAAATGCATTTAAGAATATTTCGTTGCTCTGAGTAGGTGTTTGCCAAACTAAACTTCCATCATTAATATTTAATGCCGTAAGATCACCTAAATTATTAAGTGAATAAACAATGTCATCTTTAATAATTACAGATAATTTTTTTTGAGATTTAATGAATGTGTTTTCTGTTTTAAAATTCCATAATTCATTTCCATCTACTATTGAGAAACATCTGATTACATTATCAAAATCAACAGTAACAAATTTATCATTTTTTATAGCAATATTTGAATTAAATGGAGATAGACTATCCTTCTTCCAGTTTAGTTCCCCATTATCTAAATTAAATGAAAAAATATTTGAAAGAGTATCCACGGCAAGAATTTTATTATCTATATAATTAAAATATAATATTGGATTAAGTTTTCTCTCTTTCTTTGAGTAATGATTTGCTTTCCACAAAGTTTCAAAATTTTCGTTAATTCTGAATATTGTACCTTTGTTATCAAAATAAATAAGATCATTATTTTCGATAAATAAAATATCTGTATCAATTGAATTAAACTGTTTAATCTTTGAGAATTTAAACGTTTTCTTTTTTTCAAATGTTGGTTCAAAGTTTATATTTCCATTATTATTTGTATTATTATTTATAAAACTATTATCTTTAACAAATTTAGATAGATTTATTTGTGTATTGGGATTTAATTGTTGTTGAATTGGTTTAATTTCTTCAAATAAAATTTTAGAATTAGTATTTTCTACAGATTTATCACTTTGACCACAACTTGATAATAAAAGTAAAAAGACGAAATATAATACTATCCTACTCACTGAAACTTGATCTTAGCCTTTTTTGAGCTTTGGTTTTTATTTTAGAGTTATTATTTTCAAGACTAACTATTTGCTCAAAAAATTCTTTTGATTTTTGCATTTGATTTTTTGATAAATAATATTCTGCCATAATATAAAGACTATGTGGTTTCCATATACTATCCGCTTTAATTAAAGGATTAAAAATAGCTAACAATTCATTTTCATCTGAAAAATCTGAATTATATAAGCCTTTTTTAAAGATTGTTAGCTCTTTAAACTTTTTATCCAAGCCAATATCATTAATTAAAATATCAAAATAATTGTTAATTTCATCTTTTGAATTTATCAAATCGTTATCTAGCAAAAAATAAAAAGCTAGAGGAGAATATGTTTTGTCTTTAGCATTAATCACCTCTTTAAGATCCGGTATCACATTATATTTATTATCAGCTTCATATCTTATTACAGCTAAGTCGTATTTATCAGCTAATTTTTCTCTTTTGCTAGATTGATATTCTTCAAAAGAAAAGTAGCCGATTAAAGCCAAAATAATTATTACTAATATCGAAATTAAAGTATTTTTATTATTTATGAAAAAGTTTTTAATTTTTTCATTACGTGTTTGGGTATTTATTATTTCAATATCTTCATCCATTAAATCATGTTCCTAAGTACATATTGTAAAATTCCACCATTTTTGTAATACTCTAATTCGTTCTTAGTATCTATTCTACTTAACATTTTAATTCTCTTGATGTCTCCAGAAACATATTTGATTTCAACATTAACTTCATCTCTAGGATCTATGCCTTTTTCTAAGTCAATAATAGAAAATAGTTCTGAGCCATCTAATTTTAGATTAGTTCTATTTATTCCATCTTTAAACTGTAATGGTAGTATACCCATTCCTATAAGATTTGATCTATGAATTCTCTCAAAACTTTCTGCAAAAACAGCCTTTACACCTAAAAGTTTGGTTCCTTTGGCCGCCCAATCTCTAGAAGAACCAGTTCCATACTCTTTACCACCAATTACAACTAAATCGGTACCTCTTTTTTTATATTCAACAACCGCATCATATACTGGCATTACTTTTTCCTCAGGGTACAACTTAGTAAAACCACCCTCAGTACCAGGTGCCATTTCATTTCTAATTCTTATATTTGCAAAAGTTCCTCTCATCATAACCTCATGATTCCCTCTTCTTGCTCCATAGGAATTATAGTCTTTTGGAAGTATTTGATGTTTCATAAAATATTCTCCAGTTGGACTATCTTTTTGAATTGATCCAGCAGGTGAAATATGATCAGTGGTAATGCTATCACCCAATATTAATAGTGGTCTTGCATCCTTAATTTCTTTAAATCCTTCTGGTTTATCAGGAAGGTTGTCAAAAAACGGAGGTTTTTTTACGTACGTTGAATTATCTTCCCAATTATAAATATTGGTTTCCTCTGTTTTAATTTTTTGCCATTGTTCTGGTCCTTGAGAAACATTTGAGTATCTTTTTATAAACATTTCTGCATTTAATGAATTTCTCAATGTTTCTTCTATTTCTTTGTTAGATGGCCATATATCTTTTAAAAAAACATCTTTACCATCTTTATCTTTACCTAATGGATCCTTGTACAAATCAAATCTCATAGTTCCTGCTATTGCATAAGCAACGACTAATGGCGGAGACGCTAAATAATTTGCTTTTATTAGAGGTGAAATTCTTCCTTCAAAGTTTCTGTTTCCAGATAAAACCGAGACAGCATAAATATTATTATTTTTTATGGAGTCTGATATGTTATCAGCTAATGGACCTGAATTACCAATACAAGTAGTGCATCCATAACCAACTAAATTAAATCCTAATTTATCTAAATAAATATTCAGCCCAGCTTTTTCTAAATAATCTGTAACTACTTGAGATCCAGGTGCTAAAGATGTTTTCACCCAGGGCTTAGTCATTAAACCTTTTTCAATTGCATTTTTTGCAAGTAAACCTGCTCCAATTAGTACACTTGGATTGGAAGTATTAGTACAAGAAGTGATTGCAGCAATTAACACATCGCCATCGGTTATTTTAAAATCTTCTTTTTCAACATCATAAATATTTGGCTCTTCTTTTTTTGTAATTTCTGAAAATACTTTTTTAAAATTTGATGATGCGTTAGTAAGTAGAACTTTATCCTGTGGACGTTTTGGTCCAGAAATAGTTGGTACTATAGTTGACATGTCTAAAGATAGTGTGTCTGTAAATTCAACATCTAAACTTGCCCAAAGTCCTTGTTCTTGAGCATACTGTTTTACAATTTCAACATTTTGATCATCTCTTCCTGAGAATTTTAAATATTTTAAAGTTTCATCATCTATTGGGAAAAAACCACAAGTTGCACCATACTCAGGTGCCATATTTGCTATAGTAGCTCTATCTGCTAAAGTCAGATTTTTTAGTCCTTCGCCATAGAATTCAACAAACTTTCCAACAACTCCCTTGTCTCTCAACATTTTAACTACAGTTAAAACAAGATCAGTTGCTGTTGTACCCTCCGGCATTTTTGACTTCATTTCAAATCCAATAACTTCAGGTATTAACATCGAAATAGGTTGACCTAACATTCCAGCCTCAGCTTCAATTCCGCCTACTCCCCAACCCAAAACAGATAAACCATTTACCATAGTTGTATGACTATCTGTTCCAACTAAAGTATCAGGAAATATGTATTCTTCATCTTTATATTTTTCATTCCAAACAACTTTTGAAAGGTATTCCAAATTAACTTGATGACATATTCCAGTTCCTGGAGGAACTATTCTAAAATTATTGAATGCTTGTTGACCCCATTTGAGAAAAGAATATCTTTCAGCATTCCGATTAAATTCAATATCAACGTTTTCTTTTAAAGAATTTTTATTTGCAAATTTATCTACTTGTACAGAGTGATCAATTACCAAATCAACTGATGATAATGGATTGATAGTACTTGGATCTTTATTTTTTTCTTTTACAGCCTCTCTCATTGCTGCTAAATCTGCAACCGCTGGAATTCCAGTATAATCTTGAAGTAAAACTCTCGCAGGCCTATATGCAATTTCTGTGTTAGAACTTTTAGATTTTAACCAATCTTTAATAGCTTCAATTTGATTTTTATTAACCGTTATATCGTCCTCAAATCTTAACAAATTCTCAAGTAAGACCTTCAATGATTTTGGAAGCTTTGATATACCTGCTAAACCATTTTTTTCAGCCTCTTTCAGTGAGTAAAAATTATAACTTTTGCCGTTAACTGAAATTTTAGTTAACGAATTGAACGAGTTTTTGTCTCCTGGTTTCATATTTAATAATAAAATGTAGCTATGCAGCCTAATAAAAGCGCTGACATAACATAATTGAACCATTTAATAAATTTCTCATTTGTCGCGAATTTTCTCATAAATTTACCAATTAAAGTCCAAAATAAGATGCTAAATATAGCAAAGAAAAAGGCAGAAGTTAGGAGCCAGAAAGAATAAGTAAAAAAGTTATCTCCAGATTCGATATAAGTTGATACTGCAATAATAGCAACGATTACTCCTTTTGGATTTAAGAATTGAAAAAGAAATGTTTCTATAAATTTAACAGGTTCTAGTTTTTCTTTTTGATTTGATGATTTAGAAAATGAAATTCTGTAAGCCAAATAAACTAAAAATGCAGACCCTGTAAAAACTAAAATCTTTTGAATTATTGGGTATAATTTAAAAATGTTAATGAGCCCAAAATTGACTAAAGATAGCATTGAGGTAAAACCAAATATAACACCCAACATTAGAGGTATCGTTTTTTTACTCCATGATTAAAACCTGAATGAGATGCAACAATATTATTTGGGCCAGGTGAGCAACTGGTAACAAAAAAAAATAAACTTAATGATAATAGTTCTGGATGCATTTAAGCAATTGGTAATCCATTCTCTGCTTCTTGAGATGGATGAACTAAAGTTACTCTACCTTCTGCATCTATAGCTCCGAGAATTAATACTTGTGATACAACTCCTGCAATATTTTTTTCTGCAAAATTACAAACACCTATTACTTGTTTTCCTTTAAGATTCTCTTCATTGTAATAATGAGTAATTTGTGCTGAAGATTGTTTTATCCCTATCTTTTCTCCAAAATCAACTTCTACAACTAATGAAGGTTTTCTTGCTTTTTCATTTTTTCTTACAGAAATAATTGTTCCCAATCTAATATCGACTTTATCAAAGTCTTCATACGTAATTTGTTCTTTCATAAATTTAATATATAATGATTTGTAAATGAGTACAGAAAATAATCCTGATAAAATTTATAAAGATTCAATAAGAATATTGACAGATTTGATTGCTTTCAAAACTATTTCTGGAAACGATAATAATAGTCTCATTAATTATTGTGATGATATTTTAAAAAATTTAGGAGCTACTTCATTTAGAATTTTTGATGGTGATAAAAAAAGAGTTAATCTTTTTGCTTCTTTAAAATCTAAAAATGGAAATGGTAAAAAACCTATTATTCTTTCAGGTCATACAGATGTAGTCCCGGTTTCAAAAGGCTGGTCTACTGATCCATTTGTTGCAACTATAAAAAATGAGAAATTATTTGGGAGAGGTTCTTGTGATATGAAAGGTTTTATTGCATGTGCTCTAGCATATGCTCCTGTATTTAAAGAAAATAATTTAGATAGAGACATTCACTTTTCATTTACATTCGATGAAGAAACCGCATGCATCGGCGCACCATTATTAATAAAAGAATTAAAAAAAAGAGATATTAAAGATGGTATTTGTATTATTGGTGAACCAACCAATATGAAAATCATTGATGCCCATAAAGGTATGAATGAATATACAGTTCACTTTGGTGGTTTAGCTGGTCATAGTTCTAAACCTGGCCAAGGTGTCAATGCAGTTGAATATGCATCGAGGTATGTAAATAAATTACTAGAAATTAGATCAAAACTAAAAGATAGAGCTCCTAAAGATTGTATATTTAATCCACCATATTCTACATTATCAGTTGGTGGAATTTCAGGTGGTATAGCTCATAATGTTATCGCTGATAAATGTAAAGTTGAATGGGAAACTAGACCGGTGGTTAGAGAAGATGGAGATTTTGTAAATCAAATAATAGACGATTATGTTGATAAAGAATTATTACCAGAAATGAAAAAAGTTTTTTCAGATGCCTATATTAAAAAAGAAATTATAGGCGAAGTAGTTGGATTTAATAGATTGAACGATTCTGAGGCTTGTGAATTTGTTTCTAGTATAACTGGTGACAATTCAAGAGAAGCTGTTTCATTTGGAACAGAAGCTGGACTCTTTCAAGAAGTTGGGATTAGCACTGTGGTTTGTGGACCAGGTTCGATTGAACAGGCTCATAAAATTGATGAATATATAGAACTTAGTGAATTAAAGAAATGTCTAGACTTTTTAAAAGGTGTAAAAGATAAATCTATAAATTAATTCCAACCACCTACAGATTTAACTTCTAGAAATTCAAGCAATCCCTCTTTACCTGCTTCCCTTCCAATTCCTGAATGTTTGAAACCTCCAAAAGGTGCATCAACTGCAATACCAGCACCATTTACATCAACCATTCCAGATCTAAGTTTTCTGGCAACTCTTTGGACTTTTTCCTTATCTTGAGTTTGAATATAGTTTGTTAATCCATAATCAGTATCATTTGCAATTTTAATTGCCTCTTCTTCAGTTTCAAATGGAATAACAGATAAAACAGGACCAAATATTTCTGTTCTTGCAATTTCCATTTCATTTTTTACATCAGCAAAAACTGTCGGTTTTACATAATAACCATCATTTAATCCGTTTGGTTTTCCAATTCCACCTGCAACTAATTTTGCTCCCTCATCTATTCCTTTTTGAATTAAACCTTGAATTTTATTGAATTGAGTTTCAGAAATTACAGGACCAATATGCTCCCCATTTTTATTTGGATCATCTACTTTAAATTCATTTGCGTATTTTCTCAGTCTTTCTATCGCTTCATTATATATTGATTTTTCAACAAGCATTCTTGTAGGAGCATTACATGATTGTCCTGAATTTCTAAAACATCTAAATGCACCTCTTTCAATTGCTTCAGCATCAGCATCTTCAAATATAATATTTGCACCTTTTCCTCCTAGTTCCAAACTTACTCTTTTAAAGTCCTTTGCAGCATTTTGAGAAATTAAAGCTCCTGCTCTTGTAGAACCAGTGAATGAAATCATATTTACATCTGGATGACTTGTTAATGCATCTCCAGTCATTTCCCCATCTCCATTTACTAAATTAAAAACACCTTTTGGAAATTTTGCTTCATCTATTAACTCAGCTATAATCATTGCCGATAAAGGTGCTAGTTCTGAAGGTTTTAAAATCATAGTGCAACCAGAGGCCAATGCAGGAATGACTTTTAAAGTAACTTGATTTATTGGCCAGTTCCACGGTGTTATTAACGCACACACACCTTTAGGCTCGTATATTATTCTTTGATTTTTTGCATGATCTCCCAAAGGTTTTTCGAATTCAAATTCTTTTAGATAACGAATAAATGATTTTGTATGACTCGCGCCAGTTCCTGTTTGTAGTTTTGAAGCAAAGTCTTTTGGTGCTCCCATCTCTTGAATAATTGCGTCTGTAATATCATTCCATCTTTTTTTATATAATGAATAAAAAACTTCTAATAACGACAATCTTTCTTCTTTAGAGGTAAATCCCCAAGTTTTAAAAGCTTCCTTAGCTGCTAAAACTGCATCATTAATATCCTCCTTACTGCCTAAAGAAATTACTGCACATTTTTTTTCTGTTGCTGGATTTATGACCTCAATATCTTTTGGGTTTTTTGGGGGAACCCATGAACCATTAATATAAAAATTTCTCTTTTCAATCATCCGCGCAAATTATCCTTTCTTTATGATTTTGCAAATAAATTTGTTAATTCATAAACAATTGTTGCTGCAGCTAAAGAGGTTACTTCTGCATGATCATAAGCAGGCGCAACTTCAACTACATCTGCAGAAATCAAATTTAAGCCTGATAAACCTCTGAGGACGTTTACCATTTCTCTTGTGGTCATTCCTGCAATTTCAGGTGTTCCTGTGCCTGGTGCAAATGCTGGATCTAATACATCAATATCAATGGACAAATATAATGCATTATCACCTACTCTATTTTTTATTCTTTCAACGATTTTATCAATTCCTTCTGTTTGAAATTCATCACAATGAATAATTTTAAATCCAAAGCTTTCATCATTTTTTATATCATCTCTGCTATAAAGTGGACCTCTTATACCTACATGCATAGAGGCATCATCTAAAAATAAATTTTCCTCACGAGCTCTTCTAAATGGAGTGCCATGCGTATATGGTGCTCCAAAGTAGGTATCCCAGGTATCTAAATGGGCATCAAAATGAACAAGTGATACGGGTCCATTATTCTTTTTATTGGCTGCTCTAAGCAAAGGCACAGCAATTGTGTGATCTCCTCCAAGGCTTATTATTCCTCCAACTTTATTTAATAAATCGGTTGCTCCTACTTCAATTTGTTTGATGGCTTCATCAATATTAAATGGATTGCAAGTAATGTCACCTGCATCTGCAACTTGTTGTACTTTGAATGGTTCTACATCATAATTAGGATGATAATTAGTCCTTAAATGTCTAGATGCTTGTCTAATACTTTGTGGGCCAAATCTTGCACCTGGTCTATAACTAGTTCCTGAGTCAAATGGAACTCCGACAATAGCAACATCACAACTTTCTACATCTCTTAGCTCAGGTAATCTTGCAAATGTAGAAGGGCCTGCATATCTTGGAACTTCTGTACCACTAACAGGCTGAATAGGTTTTTTAGACTTTGTCATTTTAGTAATAAGAATATTATTAGAATGATCCAGAAAAAGGGATAATAGAAATATATATATTTTTTTGCAAACATCTTAGGCACTGACTCATGATCTCTATTAATATTTTTTTTTCTTTTTCTTTTTTTCATTAAATAAATCCTATCACATTCATATTATATCTAATATCATCAAAATTATTAAAATGAGATACATTATATTAATATTTCTATTATTTTTTAATTTTTCTTATGTAAATGCAGATGCAATATATAATTTAATTAAAATTCCTAATTTAGAAGTTCATAAGGTTGATAATTTAAATGGTATCAAATATTTGGTATCGAAAAGAGGTTTTGTAATAGGTGATACAAATAATATTAAATGTAACGGCATTAATAATAGTGATTTGGATCGTGAATTTAATACAATTCAAAATAATCTGAGGGATTATAACTCAAATTTCTTAAGGAAAATAAATTTGAAATTTGTAGTTCTATGCAAAAACTTACAAATTTCAGGCATTAATACAGGGGGGATACCAGATAATAAATTCAGGACTTTAATCTTAGACTTAACATTTAACCAAAACTATTTCGAAAGAATGATCCATCATGAAATATTTCATATGATTGATAACAGTTTTCCTGAGCTTTTTAAAAAAAATCAATGGAGTGAACTTAATAATAAAGATTTTTCTTACGCATCATGTTCTACATGTACTGATTTATTAGGTTTAGATTTAGAAGTTACGAAAGGCTTTTTAAAAGAATATTCAATGAGTACAGCTGAAGAAGATATGGCTGAAATTTATTCATTATTAAAAACAAACTTTAAAGAAATAGATTTATTAATTAAAAAAGATAATATTCTAACTAAGAAGAAAAATTTCTTAATAAAGGGTCTTAAAGAAATAGATGAAAAGTTTATTTTTTGAATGATAAAAAAAATTAAACCATCGCTATCTGAAAAAATATTATTTATTTTTCTTATTCTGCTTATTATTTTAACTTTAGGTTCATTTTATATATTAAGTAATAAATGTCTTTTTGTAAAAAAAATCGATTTAAATAACATCGATTTCAAAGATAAGCAGAATATTGCAATTATGGAGGTTGAATGCGGTAACGTTCTAATAGAATTAGATCCTAAAATTGCACCTAAAGCTGTAAATCGATTTAAGAATTTAATAAATAGAGGTTCCTATAATGGTTCAACTTTTTATCGAGTAATAGAAAATACTTTAATACAAGCTGGAGATATTGAATATGGAAATGTATCTAATCTAAATTATTCTAAAGTAGGAACTGGTAAGTCTGGTTTAGGAACAATTAAATCTGAGCTTAGTAGTAATTTTTTATTTAATGCTGGCTCTGTGGCTTTTGCTAGGAAAGATCAATTCGACACAGAAGATAGTGAATTTTTTATTACTTTAATAGATATACCAATATATCAAGGTGAATATACTCCAATTGGAAGAGTAATTGCAGGGATGGACTCTTTAAAAAAAATTAAAGCGGGAAATAAATCAACCTATGTATTAAAGCCTGATTATATTAAAAATCTAAAGTTATTAGTTAACTAGAGGTTTTCCAGTTGATAATGTGTGTTTAATTCTATCTTGGGTTTTACTTGTCTCAATTAATTTCATGAAAGCATCCAACTCTAATTTAAACAACTGATCTTCTGTAAGCGTTTTATCTATAGTTGTATCACCACCACTTAAAACATTTGCTAGCTCTGTTCCAACCATCATTCCATGATCTAATATAATTTTATCGTTATACAGTTTTTCTAACATGCTAACCATTTTGTCTTTTAAAGATTTGCCAGATAAATTAAATGTGCATTCTTTTGGAGGAGTAAATTCTTTGTTTTGATCCAAAATTTTTCTAGCTTCATTTAATAAACTATTTCTGCTCATAATTTTTTTATTTTCAGGGATTAAATACTTTAGAGGTTCAGCTTCTACTGGAGATGTTGCAGTTTTTGCATAACCAATGATATCAAAAACTTTTAAAGGTGCAAAATCTGGATCATTTTTTGCCTCGTCTGTTTGAGACCATCTCCATAACATTTCTTTACATCCTCCTCCGGCCGGAACTAAACCAACCAATGTTTCAACTAATCCAACAACAATATTTGTATGCGAAGCAACAAAGTTACTTTGAACTAAAACTTCAAAACCCCCTCCAAGTGTAAGACCTGATGGTGCTGAAACTACTGGAAATTTTGAGTATTTTAAGTGTTTGCATGTTTCTTGAAAATAACCGACAAATTTTTCTATTGATTTAAAGTCACCTTTATCTGCAAAATTCATAGTATATGTTAAATTAACACCAGCAGAAAACTGCATACTTTCATTAATAATTATCAATGGTTTGTCTGTAGCGTTTTTTAAAGAGTCCATTGAGTCATAATCCAACGCGTTTGCTTTAGTTGTAAATTCGACAATGTTAAATTCAGGAAATCTGTAAATTTCAGCAGAATTATTTTTATCAAGTTTAAGGGCTCTTGGTTTAATTTTTCCTAAAGTTTCAATTTCAGTATATTGTTGTCTTTCACCATAAAAATTTTCATCTTTGGATTTTGATAAATTTTCTAAAAATTTATTTCCCTCAAAATTATCAATTTTTTGAAAAAAATTATTTACTCCAATTTCTTTTAACATTTCAAAAGGCCCTCTAGACCAATTGAAGCCAAGCCTCATTGCTTCATCAATGTCGTTAAATTTATCTGTAATGCCTGGAACTAATGAAGAAGAATATTTTATTATTTTAGAAATTACTGACCAAGCATAATCTCCATATTTATCTCCACGATTAATTAATTTTTTTAAATCAACTTTTTCAGATTTAATATCTATTTTTTTTGAGGGAGAATATTCCCCAGTTTCAAGATTGATGGCCTCTAAAATTTTCTTACCACCCTCTTTATTCATTCTATAAAATCCACCTTTTCCTTTTCTACCAGTATATCCAGTTTCTATTAATTTTTTTACAAGTGGCATTTCTCTTGCTACAGGTTGAAATGGATCGTTTTCAGGTAATTCTTTAATAAAACTTTTTAATACATCTGCCATTAAATCAATACCAATTAGGTCATACAATCCAAATACTCCAGTTTTAGGTATTCCCATTGGTCTGCCAAAGACAGCGTCCGCCTCTTCTACACTGAGTTTCATTTTAAATGCTTCTGTCATTGCAATTTGCATTGCGTAAACTCCAATTCTATTACCTAAAAATCCTGGAGTGTCATTACAGATAATTGCACCTTTACCTAAGTCTATTTCACAAAAGTCTTTTAAAAGTTTAACTTTATCTAAATCACTTTCATTGCTTTTTACTATTTCAAGTAAATCCATGTATCTAACAGGATTAAAGAAGTGAGTTATACAGAAATCCTTTTTGTCTTGATCGGATAATTTTTCTGATAGAACACTTATTGGAATAGATGAGGTATTAGATGAAACAACAGACTCTTTTTTTCTATGTTTAAAAATTTTTTCGTAAATATTATGTTTTATATCTATTCTTTCTACAACAGCTTCTACAATCCAATCTGCATTCGAAACCACATCAAAGTTTTCTTCAATGTTTCCTACATGTATGTTATCTAATTTTGATTTATCTATTAACAAAGGAGGTCTAGATTTTCCTATTCTCTCTTTAGCCTTTTGACTAATTTCTGTAGTTAAATCCAACAAAGTAACAGGAACATTTGCGTTACATAAATGTGCAGCTATACCGCTCCCCATTGTTCCAGAACCAATTACAACTACATTATTTATTTTCATAAAGAAGATTTCTTATATTAAATTGAGACTGAGTAGGAAATAAAATAAATGTCATAACTACTGCTGTAAACTTGCTAATTCATCAATATTAATATGACATCTAATAGCGTTACCATTTTCACCAATTTGCCATGGTGGAACCTCTAAATTACAAATATCGCCTATTTTCCTAGGGCATCTTCCTTGAAAAGAACAGCCTTTCTCAGGGGGTTTTTCCTCTACTATATCCTCAGCTACTAATTTTGGTTTTATATCTGGATCTGGTTCCAAAACAGCACCTAATAATACTTCAGTATAAGGATGTGATGGAAATTTGTAGACATTTTGAGAAGGACCAATTTCACATAATCTTCCTTGATATAAGACTGCAACTCTATCACTAATTGCTCTAACAACAGCCAAATCATGAGAAACAAATACATAGGTTGTTCCTAGATCTTCTTTTAATTGCTGTAATAAGTTTAAAACAGCTGCTTGAACCGAAACATCTAAAGCTGATGTAACCTCATCGCACAAAATTATATCTGGCTTAGCAGCAAATGCTCTTGCAACTGCAACTCTTTGTTTCTCACCGCCTGATAATTGTCTCGGGTATCTTGACATATAAAATTCTCCTAACCTTACTTTTTTTAGTAGATCGATTATATTTTTTTTTAATTCTTCTCCTGATAAATTAAAATACAACTTTAAAGGTTGAGAAAGTATTTGCTCAACTGTATGGTTTGGATTTAATGACTCATCCGGATTTTGAAATATGAGCTGTATTGCTCGCAGATCATTTGGATTTCTCATTTTTAAATCAGAAGATAATATACGATCATTTTCAAATTTAATTTGACCATCTTTTGTTTTGAGTAAACCAGCAATTGATTTTAAGATAGTAGATTTACCACTTCCAGACTCACCAACCAGTGCAATAGTCTCTCCTTTTTTTATATCTATATTTATATCTTTAACTGTTGGGTTTTGATCAGAGATTTTATTTAATAATTGATCAAAAAATTTCTGCTTTGCATAACTAATTGAAACATCCTTTAATTTTAAAACTTCAATTGCTTCACTGTTATTTGATTGTTTTGTTATTGAAGTTTGTAAATTATTATTTTGATTTATTAATTCTTTATGATTAAAGCATCTGACATTGGTATCTAATTCTTTAATATGTTCCAGATCTGGTGAATTTTTTTTACAATGATCAGTTGCTAAGTTACATCTATCAAAAAAACTACAACCTTCATTTATGCTTCCAGGCTGAGGTTGGCTTCCTGGCATAGAAGCTGGAAGTCCAGCTAATGAGAGTTTAGGTATCGATTTTAACAATCCATAAGTATAAGGATGAATAGGTTCCTTTAATATTTTTCTTGCTGGTCCTTCTAAAACAATTTCTCCCGCATACATTACAACTATTCTATCACTGACTTGTGCTATAGCTCCAAGGTCATGACTAACATAGATCATAGATGTTCCAGTATCTTTTGCTATAAATCTTAATAGTTCTAATACATGCGCTTGTGTTGTAACGTCTAATCCAGTAGTTGGCTCATCTAATAAAAGTAAATCTGGTTTGCCAGCCAATGCCATTGCGACAGCCACTCTTTGTTGCTGCCCTCCAGAAAGCTCGTGTGGATAACGAAAAGCCATAGTTTCTGGTGAAGGAAGTCTAACTTTATTTAGTAACTCCGAAATTTTTTTATCTCTCTCTGTTTTATTTAGATCTGTATGTAATCTTAATGCTTCATCAATTTGGTATCCAATTTTTAAATTAGGTGTTAGTGCTTGTCCTGCATTTTGAGGTATCATGGCTATTTTTCTACCTCTAATTTTTTCTAGCTGTCTACTGCTCATCTTCAATAAATCCTCAGATTTAAAGAGGCATTCACCCTTAAGAGGAAATAAGCCTTGTTTTATATAGCCCATCATTGCAAGTGCTAATGTGCTTTTTCCAGAACCCGACTCCCCTACGATCCCTACAGTCTCTCCTTTCTTAATGTTGGTTGAAACATTTCTAAGTATTGAAATTTGTTTGCCCTTTTGACTATTAAATCCAATTGATAAATTTTTAACACTTTCAATTATTTCGCTCATTTAAACAGGTGCCTTTGTTGAACGATCAATTCCTAAAGCTTTTGCAAATGCATCAGCTGTTAAATTTATTCCAATAATTAACGAACTTAATCCTACTATTGGAGCAATTACGGACCAGTATGCAAAAGACATCAATCCTCTAGCATTGGATATCATCAAACCCCAATCAGGTGTTGGAGGACTGACACCAAAACCTAAGAATGACAATGAGCTAAATCCTAATAACATCCAAGACCATCTCATTGCTCCTTCTACTAATATAGCATCTCTAACATTTGGAATAATTTCATTCCAAATAATAGACATGTTGCTATGACCTCTTGCTCTGGCTGAAACTATAAAGTCTTTAGCAATAACATCATGAGTAGCAGCTCTAGCAACTCTTACTATTCCTTTACCATAAAAAAAACCTAGTGCAGGAATTAAAACCTCTGTTGATGTTCCTAAAAGAGAAACAATTAATAACATTGCAAGTATCCAAGGGATAGAAAGAAACGCATCAACAACTCTCATCACAACATCGTCAATTTTACCTCCAACTAAACCACAAAAAATTCCAAGTAAACCTCCCCACAAAAGAGCTATAAGTGATCCAAAAAAAGTTACTGTAAGAGCTGTTCGTCCTCCAAGTATTGTTCTTGTGAAAACATCTCTACCTAAGCTATCTGTTCCAAACCAATGTTCAGCCGAAGGAGCAAGTAACATTGTATTTGGGCTAATTGCTTTATAATCGTATGGTGCTATGTAAGGGCTTATTAATGCTAAAATTACATGAAATAAAACAATTGTAAGTCCAATTAATCCAGAAGGCTTGGAAGCCATAGTTTTTAAAATCTCAAAAGCCTTTTCTAGCTTATTTTTTTGTTTATCTTCTGTAATTAAATTACTCTCCATTTTATTTTCTTATCTGTAAACTTTTTAATCTTGGATTAAGCATGAGTGTCATTAAATCTGCTATTAAATTTATTCCCACATAGATTGATGCCAATATTATTGCTAATGCTTGAACAACAGGTAAATCTCTATTTGATATAGATTCAATTACCAATCTCCCTAAGCCTGGATAATTAAAAACAACTTCTGTAACAACAACACCACCCAGCAACCAAGCAATTGTTAACGCTACAACATTTATTGCTGGCAATAGTGCATTTGGCAATACATGTCTAAATACCATTTTCCAATATGGAACGCCTTTTAAAATTGCCATTTGCACATAATCACTAGCCATTACTTGAATTACACTTGAACGTACCATTCTTGCCATGTGTGCTGTCATAATCATTGAAATCGCAACAACAGGTAAAATTATATTTGAGAGTAGTTCATAAAAAGTTGCATCCGATGGTATAATCACAATGCCTGGTAGCCAACCAAGCCAAATTGCAACAATTAAAATAAGCAAAGTAGCACTAATAAACTCAGGAATAGTCATTGAAAAAATTGTGATAGTTGAGATCATAATATCTGGAAGCTTATCTCTCCAAAGAGCAGTTATTATTCCTAATACGATTGCTAAAGGAATTCCTATAAGTATTGAAACAGAGGCTAAAACTAAAGAGTTTTTAACTCTTGGACCTAGTACTTCATTAATTGGCATTTCTCCACTTAAAGAGTAACCAAAATCACCACGTACAACATT